>DATIEW010000081.1:0-20548 GCA_035455585.1 Vicinamibacterales bacterium
CGCCCGAAAACGACCTGGCGACGAAGGAGGCGCCGAGATCGATCGCCAGCGAGCACGTGTCGATCGGCGGCAGCTCGTTCGGCGTGCCGGACTTCGTCTTCGAGCCGACGTCCGCAGTTGGCGAGAACTGCCCTTTCGTCAGGCCGTAGCAGCCGTTGTCCTCGATGATGTAGATGATCGGGACGTTCCGACGCATGAGGTGGACGAACTGGCCGATCCCAATCGCGCCGGTGTCGCCGTCGCCACTGACGCCGATGGCGATGAGCTTGCGGTTGGCGAGCATGGCGCCGGTCCCGATCGAGGGCATGCGGCCGTGCACGGCGTTGAACCCGTGCGCCGCGCCGAGGAAGTAGGCCGGGCTCTTGCTCGAGCAGCCGATGCCCGACAGCTTGACGACCATACGCGGGTCGACGCCCATCTCGTAGAAGGCATCGACTATTCGCTCCGAGATGGCGTTGTGCCCGCACCCGGCGCAGAGCGTGGTCTTGCTGCCCCGGTACGGCTGCGTCTCGAGCCCGATCCGGTTCGTCTTCTTCGGCTGCTGCGGCGTCGTCGAAGCCATCTTTCTCCTTCCGCGTGTATGAGGTCTGACCCGCTACTCGCCCCCGGCGGTCATGGCGGCGGAAACAGCCAGCTTCCTGACCGACTCCCGCGCCTTCCTCCCCTCCTGCACCAGGATCTCGTCGGTGATCGACCGCGCATCGATCGGCAGTCCGTTGAAGTGCAGAACGCTGCGCAGCTTCGCGATCCGCTCGGGGGTGAACTCCAGGCGCATCAGGCCCACCATCTGCGCGTCGCGGTTCTGCTCGACGACGTAGACATGCTGGCAGCGATCGACGAACTTCACCAGGTCGTCGGTGAACGGATAGGCGCGGAGCCGGAAATAGGACGTCTTCACGCCGGTCTCGCGGTCGAGCTGGTCGCGGCTCTCGTCGATCGCACAGTCGCTGCTGCCGTAACCGATGATGCCGATCTCGGCCCCGTCGACCATGTGGACTTCGGGCCTTGGCACGTGCCCGCGCGCCGTCTCGAACTTCCGCGCCAGGCGCTCCATGTTGTCGACATAGTCGTCCGGCCGCTCGCTGTACTGGCCGCGCGCGTTGTGCCCCGACCCGCGTGCGAAGTACACGGGCATGCCGTCGCCGGGGATCGTGCGGTAGGGAATGCCGTCGCCGTCGACGTCCATGTAGCGGCCCCAGGAGCCCAGGCGCGCGAGCGTCGCGGCGTCGAGCACCTTGCCGCGGTCGATCGGCCGTTCCGGGTAGTCGAACGTCCTCGACATCCAGGTGTTCATGCCGAGGTCGAGATCGCTCATCACGAAGACGAGCGTCTGGAAGCGCTCGGCGAGGTCGAACGCTTCTATGGCCATCGTGTAGCACTCTTCGACGGACGCCGGGATCAGCATGATCTGCTTCGTGTCGCCGTGCGACAGAAGCCCCGTCGTGATCATGTCTCCCTGCGCCGTCCGCGTCGGGAGCCCCGTGGAGGGCCCGACGCGCTGGATGTCGAACACCACGCCAGGAACTTCCGCGTAATAGGCCAGGCCGGCGAACTCGCTCATCAGCGAGATGCCGGGACCGGCGGTGGAAGTCATCGCCCGCGCGCCGGCCCACCCGGCGCCAATGACCATGCCAATCGAGGCGATCTCGTCCTCGGCCTGGACGATCGCGAACGTCGCCTTGCCCGTCTCCTTGTCGATCCGGTACTTGCGCATGTAGCCGATGAGCGCCTCGGGCAGCGACGAAGAAGGCGTAATCGGATACCAGGCGACCACCGTGACGCCGGCCATCATGCAGCCCAGCGCGGCCGCGGCGTTCCCCTCCACCAGGATCATGCCGGCCGTCTTGTTCATCGGCTCGATCCAGTAGGGATCCTGCTTCGTCAGATGCTGCTCCGCGTACGCCGAGCCAGCCTCGAGCGCCCCGAGGTTCAACTCGATCGCCTTCGTCTTCCTGCCGAGCTGCTTCCGCAGCGCGTGTTCCATCTGGCGGAGGTCGATATCGAGCAGCTTCGACAGCACGCCGTCGTAGATCATGTTCTTGACAAGCCGCCGCAGCTTGGCGTCCTTGCAGACCTCCGTGACGATCCTGTCGAAGGGCACCGGGTAGAACACGAGGTCGCCGCGAAGGGCGTCGAGCTTGAGGGGCGCGTCGTAGAGCACCGCCGCGCCCGGTTCGAGCGACAGCACATCCTCCCTGGCCGTCTCCGGGTTCATTGCCACCAGGAAGTCGACCTCCTTCTTGCGCCCGACGTAGCCGTCCCTGTTGGCGCGGATCGTGTACCAGGTGGGAAGCCCGGCGATATTCGACGGGAACATGTTCTTACCCGATACGGGTACGCCGCTCTGGAAGATCGAACGCAGCAGCACCAGGTTGGCGGTCTGGCTGCCGGACCCGTTGACGGTCGCCACCTGGATGCTGAAGTCGTTGACGACGCGCCGGACACCGGATGCGACGGCGGCCTCTTGGACCGCGAGATCACTCGGAGGCATGAAGGTCCTTCCGCGACGAAGGCGTGAACTGTCGGGAAACGATCCAGAGAATTATAACAAACCCGATCGCGGCGCCGGCTCGTCCCGGCTGCTCACAACGGCGCGCCCGCGCACGCCCGGCACGCCGGCCGCGCCCGCGCGCGTCAGGACCGGAGGGCGGCCTGAACGGCCGAGCCGATGTCCGCCGGGCTGCTGACCACGTGCACGCCGGCTCGGGAGAGCGCCGCCATCTTCTCCGCCGCCGTTCCCTTGCCGCCGGCGATGATCGCGCCGGCGTGGCCCATGCGCCGGCCGGGCGGAGCCGTCTGCCCCGCGATGAAGCCGACGACCGGCTTGCGATACCCGCCCTGGATGAACTCGGCCGCATCCTCTTCCGCGCTGCCGCCGATCTCGCCGATCATCGCGACCGCTTCTGTGGCGTCGTCGGTGGCGAACAGCGACAGCGCGTCGATGAAGCTGGTCCCGATGAGGGGATCGCCGCCGATGCCGATGCAGGTGGTCTGGCCGAGGCCGAGCTTCGTCAGCTGATGGATGGCCTCGTAGGTCAGCGTGCCGCTCTTCGAGACGATCCCCACGCGGCCTTCCTTGCAGATGTGCCCGGGAATGATGCCGGCCTTGGCCTGGCCCGCGGTGATGAGCCCCGGGCAGTTCGGCCCGATGAGCCGCGTGCGCGACGCGCGGACCACGGTCAGCGCGCGCACCATGTCGAGGGTCGGGATCCCTTCTGTGATGCAGACCGCGAGAGGCAGCCCCGCGTCGGCGGCCTCCATGATGGCGTCGGCGGCGAACGCCGGCGGCACGAAGACGACCGTGGCATTCGCGCCGGTCTGCCGCACGGCCTCGTCCACGGTGTCGAACACGGGCCATCCCTCGTGCATCGTCCCGCCCTTGCCCGGGGTTACGCCGCCCACCACCTGCGTGCCGTATGCGGCCGCCTGCTTCGCGTGAAAGGTCCCCTCGCGCCCCGTGATGCCCTGGACGATCAGGCGCGTATTCCGGTCGATCAGTACAGCCATGTGCGGTGCTTTCTGCCGCGAACGGACGCCGGCGTGTTCATCAGCTGAGGGCGACCACCCGTTCGGCCGCCTCCCCCATCGTGTCCGCCGTCGTGAAGTTCAGGCCGCTCTCGTGCAGCATCTGCTTGCCCTTCTCGACGTTGGTGCCTTCCATCCGGATGACGATCGGGACCGAGACGCCCAGCTCCTTGACGGCGGCGATCACCCCTTCCGCCAGGACGTCGCAGCGCAGGATGCCTCCGAAAATGTTGATGAGAACCGCCCGGACGCCTGCGTCGGACATCAGAATCCGGAAGGCGTGGCGAATCTGCTCGGCGTTGGCGCCTCCGCCGACGTCGAGGAAGTTCGCCGGCTCGCCTCCGGCCAGCTTGATGATGTCCATGGTGGCCATGGCCAGCCCGGCTCCATTGACCATGCACCCGATGGTCCCCTCCAGCTTGATGTAGTTCAGGGAGTGCTTCGACGCCTCGACCTCGAGCGGCGCCTCCTCGGCGAGATCGCGAAGCTCCCGGATCTCAGGGTGGCGGTACAGGGCGCTGTCGTCGAAGTTCATCTTCGCGTCGAGCGCCAGCAGGGTGCCGTCCGTGGTCACGATGAGGGGGTTGATCTCGATGAGCGAGGCATCAGTCGCCACGAACGCGTCGTACACGGCGCGCATGAGCTTCCCGGCGTGCGATACCTGCGGACCTTCCAGTCCCAGGCCGAAGGCGAGCTTCCGGGTCTGGAACGGAACCAGCCCGACGCCGGGATGGACGTGCTCCTTGAAGATGCGATCGGGCGTCTGCTCGGCGACCTTCTCGATCTCGACTCCGCCGTCGGGACTGGCCATGAGGACGATGTTCTCGCGCGCGCGGTCGATGACGAGGCCGAGATAGAGCTCCCGCCCGATCTGCACCGCCTGCTCGACGAGAACGCGGCGGACCGTCTGCCCGTCGGGTCCGGTCTGGTAGGTCACGAGCCGCATCCCGATCATCGCCGAAGCGACGTGTTCTGCCTCGTGCGGGTTCTTCACGACGGAAATCCCGCCGCCCTTGCCGCGTCCGCCGGCATGGATCTGCGCCTTGACGACGACCGAGCCGCCGCCGAGGCGTGCAGCCGCGGCCCGTGCCTCGGCAGGCGTGAAGCCGACCTCTCCCTGCGGCACGGGAACGCCATGTCTGGCGAGGATGGCCTTCGCCTGATGCTCGTGGATCTTCATATCGTGTCATCGACAGGCCCGTTGCAACGGGCCAAACCCGTCAATCATGTGCCGGGGCGGGTGGTTCGATCAACAGGAGATTAGGAGATCAGGAGGTGGGAACAGGAGATCAGGAGTTCAGGAGATCAAACAACAAGTACAGGAGATCAGGAGGTCACGAGATCAGGAGGTCACGAGATCAGGAGATCATGAGACCAGGAGATCAGGAGGTCAGAGGGCGTCAAGAAGAGACCGGAGATTGCGAAGATTGAAGGCAGCAGCGGAAGCCTTGGAAGGTGATCTGGATCCGGCGGCCGTCGCGAACCGTGTTAACTTCCAACCTCCAACTCCCAGGGTCCTGGCGTCTGGAGTATGAGAGTTGGCAGTTGGGAGTTGGGAGTTGGGAGTTGGGAGTTTATGGCGCCCGGTTGCGTGTCTCGAAACCGCGCAAGTACAATCAATCGGAGTTCTACAGGAGTTTCCCGCTCGCGATGCCGTCGACGGTTTTTCGTCTGTTCTCGTCGTCGGTGGGCACGAAGCTGCTCATCGGCCTGACGGGACTGGCGTTGTTCGCGTACCTCATCCTCCATCTGGCGGGAAACGCCATCATTTTCCTTGGCCAGGACGCGTTCAACGGCTACTCCCACATGTTGATCTCGAACCCGCTCGTGATAGTGGTCGAGGTCGGCCTGCTGCTGATCATCGTGCTCCACATCTACAAGACCGTGAGGATGTGGATCGCCAATCGGGCGGCACGCCCGGTCCACTACGAGAAGAAGGAGCCGGCGCGCCACACGAGCCGAAAGAGCCTGGCCTCCACGACGATGATCGGCACGGGCATCGTGACCGCGTTCTTCGTGCTGATCCACGTCCGCCAGTTCAGGTTCGGCACCTACTATCTGGTTGACGGGAGCGAAGGGGTTCGCGATCTGTACCGGACGGAGATCGAGGTGTTCCAGCAGCCGCTGTGGGTCGTGTTCTACGTGGTTTGCACGCTCCTCGTGGGACTGCACCTGCGCCACGGAATCTCCAGTGCGTTCCAGTCGCTCGGGTTCGAGCATCCACGTTACACGCGCCGGATCGTGCAGTGGGGCATTGCCGGCGCCGCGCTGATCGGGGGCGGGTTGGCGTTCATCCCGATCTGGGTCTACCTGACCCACTGAGAGAGAGCCGTGTCAACCCAATCTCCAACTCCCAATTCCCAACTCCCAAGCTTCCCATCTGCGACGGATCCGAGTGCCTTGGGAGTTGGGAGTTGGGAGTTGGAGATTGGATAGTTGACACCTGAGATTCAGCAGCACCGTATCATGCTTCTCGACTCCAAAGTGCCCGGCGGCCCGCTCGAAGAGAAATGGGACCGCCACCGGTTCGAATCGAAGCTGGTCAACCCCGCGAATCGCCGCAAGTACACGGTCATCATCGTCGGGACCGGACTGGCCGGCGCCTCGGCCGCAAGCTCGCTCGGCGAACTGGGCTACAACGTGGTGAGCTTCTGCATCCAGGACAGCGCCCGGCGGGCGCACAGCATCGCGGCGCAGGGAGGCATCAACGCTGCGAAGAACTACCAGAACGACGGCGACAGCATCCAGCGGCTCTTCTACGACACGGTGAAGGGAGGCGACTACCGCTCGCGCGAGGCGAACGTATTCCGGCTGGCGCAGTTGAGCGTGAACATCATCGACCAGTGCGTGGCGCAGGGCGTGCCGTTCGCGCGCGAGTACGGGGGGCTGCTCGACAACCGGTCGTTCGGCGGCGCGCAGGTGTCGCGCACGTTCTACGCGAGAGGCCAGACCGGGCAGCAGCTGCTGCTCGGCGCGTACCAATCGATGATGCGCCAGGTCGAGCGCGGAACGGTCACGGCGCTGGCCAACCGCGAGATGCTCGACCTCGTCGTCGTCAACGGGCAGGCGCGCGGCATCGTCTGCCGCAACCTGCTGACCGGCCAGCTCGAACGGTACGCGGGCCACGCGGTGCTGCTCTGCACGGGCGGCTACGGCACCGCGTACTACCTCTCGACCAACGCCGTCAACTCGAACGTGACCGCGGCATGGCGCGCGCACAAGCGGGGGGCGTTCTTCGCCAATCCGTGCTACACGCAGATCCACCCGACCTGCATCCCCGTATCGGGAGCCCACCAGTCCAAGCTGACGCTGATGAGCGAGAGCCTCCGCAACGATGGACGCGTGTGGGTCCCGCGCAAGGCCGGCGACAAGCGCGCGCCGGAGCAGATCCCCGAGGCCGAGAGGGACTATTACCTCGAGCGACGCTATCCAAGCTTCGGCAACCTCGTCCCGCGCGACGTCGCGTCGAGGAACGCCAAGGCGGTCTGCGACGAAGGGCGCGGCGTCGGCGACAGCGGCCTCGCCGTCTACCTCGACTTCGGCGACGCGATCAGTCGGCTCGGCGAGGAGACGATCAGGTCACGCTACGGGAACCTCTTTGACATGTACACGAAGATCACCGGAGAGGATCCGTACAAGGTACCCATGCGGATCTACCCGGCGATTCACTACACCATGGGTGGACTCTGGGTCGACTACGACCTGATGAGCACGATCCCCGGCCTCCACGTGCTCGGCGAAGCCAACTTCTCCGACCACGGCGCCAACCGTCTCGGCGCCAGCGCCCTCATGCAGGGCCTCGCCGATGGGTACTTCGTGATCCCCTACACGCTCGCGCACTACCTCGGCAGCACCGCACTCGAACCGGTATCGACCGATCACGAGGCCTTCTGGGAGGCGGAGACCGCCGCGCAGGAGCGGATCGACCGCCTCCTTGCGGCCAAAGGCGGCAAGACGCCCCGCGCGCTCCACCGGGAGCTCGGCACGCTGCTCTGGGACGAGGTCGGCATGTCGCGCAACGACGCAGGCCTCAGGAAGACGCTGGAGCACATTCCGCAGCTGCGTGAGGAATTCTGGCAGTCGGTGTCGGTGCCGGGGCCCCGGAACAACCTCAACAAGAACCTCGAGTATGCTGGCCGCGTCGCCGACTACCTGGAGTTCGCCGAACTCCTGACGCTCGACGCGCTGCACCGCACGGAGTCGTGCGGCGGGCACTTCCGCGAGGAGAGCCAGACGCCCGACGGCGAGGCGCTGCGCCATGACGACGAGTTCTCGTACGTGGCGGCATGGGAGTTTCAGGGCGTCGGCCGGCCGCCCGTCCTGCATCGGGAGCCGCTCGTCTTCGAGTACGTGAGACCGACGCAGAGGAGCTACAAGTGACGGCCGGCGGCACACCTCGGGGACCCCGGACGCTGCGCATCTTCCTGAAGGTCTGGCGCCAGGCCGGGCCCGATGCGGCGGGACGACTGGTCGATTACACGGCCGAGGACGTCTCCCCCGACATGTCCTTCCTCGAGATGCTCGACGTGGTCAACGAGGGACTGATCCTGAAGGGTGAGGATCCGATCGCGTTCGATTCGGACTGCCGCGAGGGGATCTGCGGCGCCTGCGGGTTCCTCGTCAACGGCGTGCCGCACGGGCCGGATCCCGCGACGACCGTCTGCCAGCTTCACATGCGGCGCTTCCGGGACGGCGACTCGCTGGTGCTGGAGCCCTGGCGCGCCGCGGCCTTCCCGATCGTCAAGGACCTCGTCGTGAATCGCGGCGCGTTCGACCGGATCATCCAGGCGGGCGGCTATACGTCGGTGAACGTCGGCGGCGCCCCGGACGCCAACGCGATCCTGATTCCGAGACACACCGTCGAGCAGGCGATGGATTCGGCGGCCTGCATCGGCTGCGGCGCGTGCGTGGCGGCCTGCAAGAACGCGTCGGCGGTCCTCTTCATGTCTGCCAAGATCGCCCATCTGTCACTGCTCCCGCAGGGACGAGTCGAACGGGCGAGCCGCGTCGTCTCGATGGTGGACCGCCACGATGCGGAAGGCTTCGGCAGCTGCTCGAACGAAGGCGAGTGCGAGGCGGTCTGTCCCAAGGAGATCTCTATCGCCAACATCGCCCGGATGAACCGCGAGTACGTCCGGGCGGTGCTGATCGCGCGGGACTGAGCAGCGAAACCCCAACGCCCAAAGCCGTCAGGCTTGGGGCCTCCGATGCTCCAGAGGCCTTGACCGACCGGAATCTGAGTATTTGAGTCAAGTTCTCGAATCCAGGTTCGTTGTTCAAGGCCGTCCGCGCGTCAGCGCGGCGTTATCAAGCAATGCCACCTGGCGAGGCGGAGCCGCTCGCCGGTCTGAGGCGGAGCCTCGCCAGGATCAGACCTTGATCACGCCGACCAGCTCCCTGACCGCCCCCGCGGACTTCTTGAGGGCGGCATCCTCCTCGGGCGTCAGCTCGATCTGGACGATCTGTTCCACCCCGCGCGAGCCGAGCTTGACCGGCACGCCGACGAAGAGGTCGGTGATGCCGTACTCACCCTGCAGGAAGACCGAGCACGGGAGGATCTTCTTCTTGTCCTTCAGGATCGCCTCGACCATCTCGGCCACCGCCGATCCAGGGGCATACCAGGCGCTCGTGCCGACGAGCTTGGTGATCTCGGCGCCTCCGTCGGCCGTCCTCCGGCAGATCGCGTCGATCGTCTCCCTGGGCAGCAGCTCCGTGACCGGGATGCCGGCCACGGTCGAGAACCTCGGCAGCGGCACCATCGTGTCGCCGTGTCCGCCGAGCACGAAGGCGTGCACGTTCTCGACCGACACGTTCAGCTCCATCGCGATGAAGGTGCGCATCCGGGCCGAGTCGAGCACGCCGGCCATGCCGACCACCCGCTCGCGCGGGAACCGGCTCAGCCGATAGACCGCCTGGCACATCGCGTCGAGGGGGTTGGCGACCGGCACGATGATGGTGTCGGGAGAGTGCTTCACGATCTGCTCGGTGACCGACTGCATGATCCTGTAGTTGGTCTGCAGCAGGTCGTCGCGGCTCATGCCGGGCTTGCGGGGAACGCCCGAGGTGATCACCACAACGTCGGAGCCGGCCGTCTGCCTCCAGCCCTCCTCGGTGGCGCCGTAGCCCGCCACCCGCGAATCGGACCCCTCGATCGGACAGGCCTCGAGGATGTCGAGTCCTATCCCCGCGGCCTTCTGATCCGCGATGTCGATGATGACGACGTCGGCGAGCTCCCTGTCGGCCAGCGCGCGCGCCACCGTGGCGCCGACATTGCCGGCGCCGCCCACGACCGTGACCTTGCGATTCATGCGGCAGTCCTTCCTGGTCTTCCTGACGCGGCCGCGACGGTCCGCGCCGGTTCCGGAACCGCCTTGCAAGCCGCGGTCCGGAACGTCCGGCGGAGACCCGGGTTCCCCGCTACAGGTTGTTGATGATTGCGTCGGCGAACTGCGACGTCTTCAGCTCGGTCGCCCTTTCCATCTGTCGCGCGAGGTCGTAGGTGACCGTCCTCTGCTGAATCGTTCGTTCGAGCCCGTTCTCAATCAGGTCCGCTGCCTCGATCCAGCCGAGATAGCGGAGCATCATCACGCCCGACAGGATCACCGACGAGGGGTTGATCACGTCCCGGCCGGCGTACTTGGGCGCCGTGCCGTGCGTCGCCTCGAAGAAGCCGATCTCGTCGCCGATGTTCGCGCCCGGAGCCATCCCGAGCCCGCCCACCTGCGCGGCGCAGGCGTCCGACAGGTAGTCGCCGTTGAGGTTCGGGGTCGCGAGGACGTCGTATTCCGACGTCCGTGTCAGGATCTGCTGGAACATGCTGTCGGCGATGCGATCGTTGACGACGATCCTGCCTTCGCGGGGCGCGCCGGCGGCAACCTCGTCCTCGGTCACCACCTTGTCGCGGAACTCCGTCTTCGCCAGTTCGTAGCCCCAGTCGCGGAACGCCCCCTCGGTGAACTTCATGATGTTGCCCTTGTGCACGAGGGTTACGATCCTGCGCCCGTGGTCGATGGCGTACTGAATCGCCATCCGGACGAGCCGCCTGGTTCCGGTCTCGGAGATCGGCTTGATGCCGATACCCGAATCAAGCCGCACCCGCTTGCCCAGCTCACGGTCCAGGAACTCGATCAGCTTCAGCGCCTGCGGCGTGCCGGCGGCCCACTCGATGCCGGCGTACACGTCCTCCGTGTTCTCGCGGAAGATGACGACGTTCATCCGCTCGGGATGAACGACTGGCGCCGGCGTGCCGGCGAAATAGCGGATCGGCCGGACGCAGGCATACAGGTCCAGAACCTGCCGTAATGTGACGTTCAGACTCCGGATGCCGCCGCCGACCGGCGTGGTCAGCGGTCCCTTGATCGCGACTTTGAACGAGCGCACGGCCTCGAGCGTGTCGTTGGGAAGCCACTCTCCGTAGTTCGCCTGCGCCTTCTCGCCGGCCGGCACCTCGAACCAGACGATCTTCCGGCGGCCGCCGTACGCCCGTCTGACCGCCGCATCGAAGACGCGGACGCTCGCGCGCCAGATGTCGGGCCCCGTGCCGTCGCCTTCGATGAACGGTACGATCGGATTGTCGGGCACGACGATTCGCCCGCCGATTCGGGTGATGGCGCTTCCTTCGACCGGAGGTTTCAGAGCTGAGAAAGTAGGCATGGAGGTTTAGGTCACATCACCGCCGCGACGTTACCGGATCTTCACAGAAACTGTGGAAAAGTTTGTGGAAAACGACCGCGCTCCGTGGATGAGAGCCGCATGAATCCGCTCGTTCCTGCGGTTTGCACCACCATGGTGCGAACCATCCCTCTCGGAGCGGGAGCGATTATAGTATGACCTCCTGCTCCTCACATGCACGTCGTCGTCGCCGATCCGCTGACCGCGTCCGCGCTGGACCTTCTGACTTCCGTGCCGGGCTGGACCGTCGACGCCCGGTCCGGCCGGCCGCCGGAAGCGTTGGCACGCGACCTCGCTGAGGCTGCAGCCCTCATCGTACGGAGCGCGACGCGCGTCGAGGCCAGCCTGATGGCGGCTGCGCCGGGCCTTCGGGTGATTGCCCGCGCCGGAACGGGCGTGGACAACGTCGATCTTGCCGCCGCCACGTCGCGCGGGATCCTGGTGATCAACGCACCCGGCGCCAACAGCGTGAGCGTGGCGGAACACACGCTCGCGTTGATGCTCGCCCTGGCACGGCGTGTGCCGGCCGCGGACGCCGCGCTCAAGCGCGGCTCGTGGGACAAGAACGCGCTCGTCGGCGCCGAGCTGCGCGGGAAGACGCTCGGCCTCGTCGGGCTCGGCCGCATCGGCCAGGAGGTCGGCGCCCGGGCGAAAGCGTTCGGCATGGAGCTCGTCGCACACGATCCGTTCATCTCGGAGCGCGTCGCGAGGTCGCTCGGCATCGAGCTGATCCCGCTCGACGCGCTGTGTGCCCGCGCTGACTTCATCAGCCTGCACGCGCCGGCGACGCCCGACACGCACCGGCTGTTCGACGCCGGGCGTTTCCGGCTGTGCCGCCGCGGTGTGCGTATCGTCAACACCGCGCGTGGCGAGCTGATAAACGAGGCCGACCTGGCCGACGCCATCGAGGCCGGCCACGTTGCCGGCGCCGCACTCGATGTGTTCGAAACAGAGCCGCCCCCGGACCTGCGGCTCGCGCGCCTGCCCCAGGTTGTAGCCACGCCCCACATCGCCGCCTCGACGACGGAAGCGCAGGAGCAGGTCGGGCTGGAGACGGCGGCGGGCGTCAGGGACTTCCTGCTGGAGGGCACCGTGCGCAACGCGGTCAATTTCCCGGCAGTCTCCGCCGAGGAGATGGTCCGGCTGCGGCCCTACATGCTGCTGGCGGAGCGGCTCGGGGCGCTCGCCCTTCAGCTCGCCGATGGCCGGACGAGGGCTCTCGGCGTGCGGCACTACGGCCCGCTCGTCAGCGGCCAGGGGGGCCTGCTCGTCACGGCCGCCGTCGCCGGCATGCTGCGGCCGATGCTCTCGTCGGCCGTCACGATCGTCAACGCACGCGACGTCGCGGCCGGGCGCGGCATCGAGATCATCGAGTCGCGCAGTTCGCGGCCGCGGCACTTCGCCAACCTGCTCTCGGTCAAGCTGCACACCAGCGAGGGCGAACGCTGGCTGGAAGGCACGGTGTTCGAACCGGGCCGCCCGCGCCTGACGATGCTGGACGGCGTCGAGGTGGAAGCACCCCTGGAGGGCACACTGCTGGTGCTGAGGAATGACGATCAACCGGGCGTCATCGGCCAGGTCGGGTCGATCCTCGGCCGCTGCGGCATCAACATCGCGAGCTTCGCGCTCGGACGCGCCACCGGCGGGGCAGCGGGCGTGGTCAATCTCGATGCGCGGGCCCTCGACGAGAACCTCGCCGAAGCCGTCCGGCAGATTCGGGCCATACCGTCCGTCCGCGACGCACGGCTGGCAGCCGTGAGCTGAGAGCACAACCCGGCTCTGCCGGTCCCCATACGGGTTGTCAGCGGAGCGCGAGACGGCGAACGCCGCCGGTCACGCGGTCAGTCAGCACGACGAAGTCGGAGCCGACGGCCGTGACGTCGTACCGTGCGCCGAGGGTCTGCCCGGCCGCGACCATGAAGAGATCCTCACCCGTCGACGAGAGGATCGCCGTTCGCACCGGACCGTCCGGACGTTGATGTTCGGCGACGCCTATGAGCGTGAGCGGTGGTTCCGGCGGAAGAAGTGGCGCGGATGCAGCCAACGCCTGCGGGGGTACGGCCTCGCGCTGAGGCGCCGGCGCCCTGGGAGCGAACGCGAACGGGTTGCGCAACGGTTGCTGAGGAGCCGGAGCGGAGGCGAGCCGTTCCTTCAGGCGGACGGTCTGCGCCTGCACCTCGGCCGCGAGCGTTTCGGTGCCCGCCGTCGGCACCGGCTGCCTCGGCGTTGGAGGATCGGGAGCCTGCCAGGAGACGCTGGCGGCGGAGGCGAGCCAGGCGACCAGCAACGACACGGACAACAGATACAGCGCCGCTCGCTTGGGAGTCATGCTGCCGTGACCGAGCATGGTACCACAGAGGGCGGATCGACTCCCAACTTCCAATTCCCAACTTCCAACTCTCAGCGGTCTCATAACGGGACACTGACGGGCATTGCGAGATTGGGCGTTGGGCACTTGGAGGTTGGTAGTTGGAGGTTGGCGCTATGGTAAAATCTGCCGTGCCCCCTGTTTCATCCGAAGGGCCCTCCGCTACTCCCGCTCCCCTCGCCGCTGTTGCCGTCATCCCCGCCCGGTATCAGTCGAGCCGCCTCCCTGGTAAGGCGCTCGCAGACATCGCCGGCAGGCCGATGATCGAGCACGTGTATCGGCGTGCATCGGCCGCCCGCTCGATTCAATCGGTCATCGTCGCGACCGACGACGAACGTATTGCGGCGGCCGTGAGGGCGTTCGGCGGCGATGTCCGGATGACGTCGCCGCGGCATCCGAGCGGCACCGATCGGATTGCCCAGGTGGCCGCCACGCTCGAGTGCGGCCTTGTCGTCAACGTGCAGGGGGACGAGCCGCTCCTGGAGCCGTCGATGATCGACGAGGCGGTCGCGCCCTTCGCCGCGGATCCTGCGCTGGCCATGAGCACGCTCCGGCGCCTGATCACCGATCCGGCGAACCTCCGCGATCCCAACGTGACGAAGGTCGTCGTGGACCGCGACGGGTACGCGCTGTACTTCTCGAGGGCCGCCATTCCGTTCATCAAGCCGGGCGGTTCGGCCGCGCCGGCCTGGCGCCACGTGGGCCTCTACGTCTACCGCCGGGAGTGTCTCCTCGGGCTTGCCGCGCTCGAACCAACCGCGCTCGAGCAGGCGGAAGGGCTGGAACAGCTGCGAGCCCTCGAGCACGGCGTCAGAATCAAGGCCGTCGAGACGACGCACGACTCGATCGGCGTGGATACTCCTGCCGACCTGGAACGCGTCCGCCGGCTGCTGAGCGGCCCCGTGGACTCGGCTACCACGATCCCCTCAGGCTCGACGATGACCGCAGCCGCCGAACGATGGAGCAGATTACCCATATGAACGACACGCGCGTGACCTCGGAGCCCGCAGGCGGCGCTGACAGAACGACCAGGCCCGTCAAGTTCATCCTCGTGACGGGCGGCGTCGTCTCGTCGCTCGGCAAGGGGCTGGCCGCGGCCTCCATCGGGGCGCTGCTCGAAGGGCACGGCTACACGGTCGCGCTCCAGAAGTTCGACCCCTACATCAACGTGGATCCCGGGACGATGAGCCCCTATCAGCATGGAGAGGTCTACGTCACCGACGACGGGGCCGAAACGGACCTGGATCTGGGCCACTACGAGCGCTTCACGAACCAGACGACCACGCGCCACAACAACTGGACGACCGGCAAGATCTACCTGTCGGTCATCCAGAAGGAGCGCCGCGGCGACTACCTCGGCCGCACGGTGCAGGTCATCCCCCATATCACGAACGAGATCAAGGACAGCATCCGGTCGATAGCCCGGGACGTGGATATCGTCCTGGTGGAGATCGGCGGCACGGTGGGCGACATCGAGAGCCTGCCGTTCCTCGAGGCCATCCGGCAGCTTCGCCAGGACGTCGGGCGCGAGAACACGCTGTACATCCACCTCACGCTCGTGCCGTTCATCGGCGCGGCGGGCGAGCTGAAGACCAAGCCGACGCAGCACAGCGTCCGGGACCTGCGCGCCATCGGGATCCAGCCCGACATCCTGCTCTGCCGCACCGACCGGTTGCTCGACCAGGACATCAAGCGGAAGATCGCCCTGTTCTGCGACGTCGACGAGGAGGCGGTCATCACCGCCAAGGACGTCGCGAGCATCTACGAAGTACCCCTCGTGCTGGCCGCCGAGGGGCTCGACCGGATCCTGCTCGATCGGCTGCACCTGCCGCGCACCGAGGCGAAGATGGACGCCTGGGTGGATCTGGTGGACCGCATCCGGAATCCCGTCGACGAGATCACCATCCACGTGGTGGGCAAGTACGTGGGCTACGAGGACTCCTACAAGAGCCTGAACGAAGCGCTGTACCACGGAGGGTTCAAGCACCGGCTGCGCGTGAACATCCGATGGGTCGAGGCGGAGGCGCTGGAGCAGCCCGGCGGCGAGCAGCTGCTCGATGGGGCGCACGGGATCCTGGTGCCGGGCGGGTTCGGCGACCGCGGGACGCGCGGGATGATGCGGGCCGCCGAAATCGCGCGCGCGCGCCGCATTCCGTACTTCGGCATCTGCTACGGCTTCCAGTGGGCGGCCGTCGAATACGCACGCCACGTCTGCGGCATCGAGGGCGCGGACTCGACCGAGTGCGCCCCCGACACGCCGAACAAGATCATCTACAAGCTGCGCGACCTGCTGGGCGTGGACGACCTGGGCGGCACGATGCGTCTCGGTTCCTATGCCTGCGCGCTCAGGCCCGGCTCGCGTTCCCGGGAGCTGTACGGCCAGGACGTGATCCACGAGCGGCACCGCCACCGCTACGAGTTCAACTGCCTGTACGAGAAGTCGCTCACCGACCAGGGAGTGCAGATCGCGGGCCGCTCGCTCGACGGGAAGTTCGTGGAGATCATCGAGCTGCCGTCGCACCCGTGGTACGTCGCCGTGCAGTTTCACCCGGAGTTCAAGTCCAAGCCGCTCGTTCCGCACCCGTTGTTCGCGGGCTTCGTCGAGGCGAGCCACCGGCACAAGCGTGCATCCCAGCCGCGGCCGGCGGCGTCCGTGGTAGGTTAGGCGGCGTGAAGCCGATTCAGTTCGCCGGGATCACCGTGGGCGGCGCGAGCCCGCTGCTGCTCATCGCCGGCCCGTGCGTCATCGAAAGCGAGCCACACGCGATCGCCCTGGCGGCCGCACTCCGGGACGTCGCGAAGCGGGCGGGCGTGGCGTTCGTCTTCAAGGCCTCCTACGACAAGGCCAATCGAACGTCCATCCGATCGTACAGGGGACCGGGACTCGACGAGGGCCTGCGGATCCTCGCCCGCGTGCGCGAAGCCGCGGGCGTTCCCGTCCTGACCGACGTCCACGAGCCGTCCCACGCGGAGGCGGCGGCGGAAGTCGCCGACGTGCTGCAGATTCCCGCGTTCCTCTGCCGGCAGACCGACCTGCTCCTGGCGGCGGGGCGGACGGGCCGCGCCGTGAACGTGAAGAAGGGTCAGTTCCTGGCGCCCGGCGACATGCGCCACGTGGTCGAGAAGCTGGCCGGCACGGGCAACGAGCGCGTCCTCGTGACCGAACGCGGCGTCAGCTTCGGGTATCACAACCTGGTGGTGGACATGCGCGCGTTTCCGATCATGCGCACCCTGGGGTATCCGGTGGTCTACGACGTCACCCACAGCCTGCAGCTGCCTGGCGGAGGCGACGGCGTTACGGGCGGGCAGGCGGAGTTCATCGAACCGATGGCGTCGGCCGGTGTGGCAGCCGGCGTGGACGGCGTGTTCCTCGAAGTGCACGAGCGGCCCGCCGAGGCCAGGAGCGACGCGCAGAACGCGCTGCGGCTCGATCTGCTCGAGCCGCTGCTGGACCGCCTCGTGCGGATTCATGCCATTGCACGCGAATCGATGCTGGTGAGGGAAGGATGAAGACGTCCGATACGCTGCCGGGGCTCGAACTTGCGCGCAAGGTCCTCCGGACGGAAGCGGCGGCCATTCTGGGCCTGGTCGATCGCATCGACGGCGAGTTCGAGCGCGCGGTGCAGCTTCTGTTCGAGTGCCGCGGCAAGGTGATCGTCACCGGCGTCGGCAAGTCGGGCATCATCTGCCGGAAGATCGCCGCCACGCTCACCAGCACCGGGACGTCCGCGTGGTTCCTGCATCCCGCCGACGCGATTCACGGCGATCTCGGGGCCATCCGCGAAGACGACGTCATCGTCGCGCTGTCGCACAGCGGCGAGACCGAGGAGCTGATCCGGCTGCTCGAGTCCATCCGCCGGATCGGCGCACGGCTGATTGCGATGACCGGCGATCCGGAATCGACCCTGGCCCGCGCCGCCGACGTCACGCTGGACTGCTCGGTCGCGGAGGAGGCCTGTCCGATGAACCTGGTGCCGACGGCCAGCACCACCGCTGCGCTCGCGATGGGCGACGCGCTCGCCATGACGCTGCTCGTGCGGAAGGGGTTCCGGGAGGAACAGTTCGCTTCGCTCCACCCCGGGGGCCGGCTGGGGCGCCGCCTGATGCGCGTCGAGCACGTGATGCACAGCGGCGACGCGGCGCCGATCGTCCGGATGACGACGCCGATGCCGGAAGTCTTCCACGAGATGTCGAGCAAGCGCCTCGGCATGACGTGCGTGGTGGACGACGAGGGCCGGCTCAGCGGCGTCTTCACGGACGGCGACCTGCGCCGCCTGATGAGCCGCGTCTCGAACGTCCTCGCGCTGACGGCCGGCGAGGTCATGACGCCCCGCCCGATCACCATCGCGCGCAATCTCCTGGCGGTCGAGGCCCTCAGGATCATGGAGACCCACAAGATCACGTCGGTCGTCGTGGTGGAAGAAGGTGGAGCCGTCGAAGGCGTCGTGCACCTGCACGACCTCTGGCGCACGCAGATGATCTGAACGGCCGATGTCGCTCGACGCCAGAGCCTCACGCATCCGGCTGCTGCTGTTCGACGTGGACGGCGTCCTGACCGACGGTCTGGTCGTGATGCACACGGACGGAACCGAATCCAAGGGCTTTCACATCCGGGACGGCGCGGCGATCGTCTGGGCGCAGCGCGCCGGGCTGACCGTCGGACTCCTGTCGGCGCGCGCGTCGGGAGCGACGGCGCATCGCGCGGCGCAGCTCGCCGTCACGATCGTCGCCCAGGGGGTCTCGAGCAAGCTCGATGCCTACGAGCAGATCGTCCGTGAGGCCGGGCTCGAGGATGACGCCGTGGCCTACATGGGAGACGATCTGCTGGACCTCCCGGTCCTTGCGCGCGTCGGGCTCGCGGCGGCGCCCGCCGACGCCGCGCCGGAGGTGCGCGAGCGCGTACACTGGGTGAGCGGTGCGGCCGGCGGCCGCGGTGCCGTGCGGGAGTTCGTCGAACTCGTCCTGCGTGCGCAGCACCGCTGGGACGAGATCGTCCGGTCGTACTCGTAATGGACAACTACCTGCCGCTGCTGAGCGCCCTCGTGGCGCTGCTGCTCGGTCTGGCCATCGGAAAGGCCTGGGAGCGGTACAAACTCCAGGACGGGCGCTGGATCGACCGCCGGCGGGCGCGCGATTCCCCGCACTACCTGCTCGGCCTGAATTTTCTCGTCGCCAACCAGATCGATCGCGCCATCGAGGCGCTCACCCGCGCCGCGGAAACGGCCGGCGACCCGCTCGAGATCCATCTGATTCTGGGCAACCTCTATCGCGAGAAGGGTCAGGTCGGGCGCGCCATCCAGGAGCATCAGCTTCTACTCCAGCGGCCGGACCTTCGCAAACTGGAGCACGCCAACGTGCTGCTGTGCCTGGGGCTGGACTACAAGCACGGCGGTTTCGTCGATCGCGCGTTCGAGGCGTTCACAGAGGTCCTGCGGCTGGATCCCGGCAATCCGTACGCGCTGTCGAACCTCGAGAAGCTCCACGAGGAGCAGCACCAGTGGCAGGAGGCGCACACTACGCGACAGCAGCTCGCCAGCCGGGACGCCGGCACGCCGCAGGCTCGCCATCAGGAGATCCTGGCGTTTCTCGAGAACGAGCTGGGAACGGAGGCCGTCAAGCGCGGGGCGCCCGACGAGGCGGCGCGCCGGTTCGAGGCCGCCATCGATCTCGACAGCCGCAACGCGCCCGCCTACCTGAACCTCGGCGACGTCCGGCTCCAGCGGGGAGACACGGCCGGAGCCGTCGCCGCCTGGGAGCGGCTGATCGATGCCTCGCCGGAACGCGCCTACCTCGCGTTCGACAGGCTCGAAGCGGCGTACGCCTCGATCGGCGATCCGTCGCGATTCCCCGGCCTGTGCCAGCGCCTGATCGACGCCAACCCGCAGGACTGGCGGGCCCGGCTCGCGCTCGCCCGCCACCTGTCGTCGGACGGCGCGTCAGGCAACGCGCTGGAGCTGCTCTTCGATGCGCTCGTGCAGAACCCCCACGCCCTGACGCTTCATCAGGCGATCTGGCACACGTTGTCGCAGCTCGAGCTTCCTCCCGCGCTCGTCTCGCGGTACGTCGACCTGACGCGGGACTCCATCTTCTACCTCGACGCGCACGTGTGCGTGCGCTGCCGCTACCGCAGCACCGAGCTGCTGTGGCAATGCCCCCATTGCCACGAGTGGAACACCTTCGTCGAGGAGCGGATTGCCCCGGCGAAGGATAGCGAATCTTAGTTAGGAGACAGGAGACAGGAGACAGGAGATAGGAGATAGGAGAGACCGCCGCGTCAATCTCCAACAGCCAACTCCCAACTCCCAAGGCACTCTCGTCGGCTTTCTCAGGGAACTTGGGAGTTGGGGATTGGAAGTTGGGAGTCGACACCGCGCGCTTGTCAACCCCCTTTCCTGGCCTCGGCCTTCAGCCTCTCGTAGGCCTCCGTCACCTGCCGGTCCGTCTCGGCGATCGTGCCGTCCGTGCGGATGACGATGTCGGCCCGCGCCGCTTTGTCGGCGATCGGCCATTGCGCGTCGAGGCGGGCCCTGGCCTCCGCTTCCAACAGCCCGTCGCGCGCCATGACGCGGCGCACCTGCAGGTCGGGTTCGCACGCGCAGACGATCACGCGGTCGAACTCGTGCTGGTGCCCGGTTTCGTAGAGCAACGGGACGTCGGCAATGGCCACCCGGGTCGCCGGCGGCAGGCTCGCCGCCCAGGCGCTCATGCGGCGGTAGACCTCTGGATGGACGATCGCTTCGAGATCGGCGCGGGCGGCGCCGTCCGCGAAGACGATCCGCGCGAGGGCGGCGCGATCGAGCGTCCCGTCCGGCGCGAGAATCGCGCGCCCGAAGCGCTCCAGGACCCGCAGCAACCCCGGCGTGGCGGGCGCCAGCGCCTCGCGCGCCAGCACGTCCGCGTCGATGGTCGCGGCGCCAAGCCTCGCGAACTCGGCCAGACAGTGAGATTTCCCGGTCGCGATGCCGCCGGTCAGCGCCGCCCGGA
>DATIEW010000082.1:0-2207 GCA_035455585.1 Vicinamibacterales bacterium
GACGCCAATCGCCGTGAAAGGTCACATTCTCGGCCGTCGTCACCTCGCGGCTGTCGCGGGCATCGTGACACCTGACACGATCTTGCGCTGGTACCGGAGACTCGTCGCCAAGAAGTACGACGGTTCGCACACGCGGCGACCGGGTCGCCCGACCACCAAGCCGAACATCGCCGCGCTCGTCGTCCGCATGGCGAACGAGAATCCGACCTGGGGCTACACCCGCATCCGCGACGGGCTGAATCACCTCGGCCATGACGTCGCTCGGAATACGATCAAGGCGATCCTGAAGGACCATGGCATCGAGCCCGCGCCGGAACGCCGCACGAAGATGCCCCGGAAGACATTCCTCGCCGCTCATTGGGACGGGCAGTCGGACTTGGTGATGGTCGAGCACGTCCATCACACCAACGCAGGCCTACGTCGCAGTCGCCGGCCTACGGCGCCTGAACCGCGGCGCCGGCCTACTTGAGTTTCGCCCGCCAGTTCACGAGGACCTGCACCGGGAGGAATCCGGCCGGTGGCGCCCGCAGGACGAGGAATCGTCGCCCGTCCGGCCTGGGACTGAACGACCGAATGTCGCGGTCGACCGACAGCACCTGAACGGGCCTCTCGCTCGAGAAAGTCTCACCCGGACGGACAGCCGCCTGGTAGATGCTCTGGCGTGTGCGGTAGTAGATCGATCGGCCGTCCGGCGCCCACACCGGACTTTGCCCGCCGCCGCGCGACACCTGGAAGGCGATGCCCTGACGCTCCAGCGGCTGGACGTACACCTCGGCTTCCCCCGAGGTTCTCGACCAGAAAGCCAGCCAGCGGCCGTCCGGAGAGACGCCCCCCCGTCGGGCCTGGAGACGTTCGCGGCGTCGTCTTCGACTCGGCCGTCCAGGGCGACGATGCGGTACTCCACGCTCACTGCGTTCCCCGTCCGCACGAGCACCCGATTCCCGGGGAGACACGCCAGCGGGTAGTCGACGCGCTCGGATGCGTACACGAGACGCGGCGGCGAGTCGGTGTCCTTTTGCCGCGCCCCGAAGGCCACGGCCTTTCCATCCGGCGACCAGACGGCTCCGGTTTGCCCGCCTTGTTCGAAGCTCAGCGGCGTCAATTGCAACGCGGTGGTGGTTGCTGCCGGTGCGGCGCGCCAGGGGGCCCACAGTGCGACCGCGACGATGGCACTCGCGGCCGCGATGGCCCTCGGCAGCGCGCGGCGCCATAACGACGCTTGCGCGGGAGGCGGCGCCTCGTCGGCGATCGCGCGGACGGGCGGTGGATCAGCCACGAGCGGAGACGTGGGGTTGTCGAGGACGATGCGGGCTTCGCCAATGTCGCGCAGGCGGCGCCTGAGATCGCGATCGAGGCATCGTGCAATCAGGCGCCGCACGGACGCCGGCGTATCCGCCGGCAACGCCGTCAGATCAACCTCCTGCCGCAGCACCGCGGCCAGCACGTCGGACACTTCGTCGCCTTCGAACAGGCGCCGGCCGGTCACCATCTCGTAGAGCACGACGCCGAACGCCCAGATGTCCGCGCGTTTGTCCACGCCCTTGCCGCGCGCCTGTTCCGGTGCCATGTAGGCCGCGGTGCCCAGGATCATGCCATCGCCGTCATGGCCGGGGACGTCATGGTTGGCGAATTGGCGAGATTCGGTGATGAAGCGGATGCCGGGTCCGTCGCCTTCGCCAATCCGAAGTCGAGCACCTTGACCGTGCCATCGGCACGGACCTTGATGTTCGCCGGCTTGAGGTCACGATGGACGATGCCGGCCTCGTGCGCGGCCTCGAGGGCCTCGGCGATCTGTCTGGCGATCGGCAGCGCGTCTTCAATCGGCATCGCGCCCCGCGCGATGCGGTGCGACAGATCTTCGCCTTCGACCAGTTCCATCACGAGCGCGGTCAGATCCGGCGTCTTCTCGAGGCCGTAGATGGCCGCGATGTTCGGTTGATTGAGCGCGGCCAGCACTTCGGCCTCGCGCTGGAAACGCGCGAGGCGATCCGCATCGGCAGCCATCGACGCGGGCAACACCTTGATCGCGACCGATCGCTTCAGATGGCTGTCGGTGGCCCGGTATACCTCCCCCATGCCGCCGGCCCCGAGGGGCGCGACGATTTCGTACGGGCCGAGGCGGGTGCCGGGCGTGAGACTCGTTACCGCACGCCTCCGGCCGCGAGAATCCGCTGCAACTCCTCCGTCCAGTGCAGCGCGGCCCGGAG
>DATIEW010000083.1:0-3867 GCA_035455585.1 Vicinamibacterales bacterium
GATCCGCTGGACACGTCGAAACCGCAGCGGTACTTCGGCACGAACGCGGAGGGCGTGATCTACCAGGACATCGCCTCGCTGGCGGCAACCATGCCCGAGTCCGGCCCGCCTCCGTCGGGGGAGCCAATCAAGTAGGTCGACGGGCCGAAGCTTCGGCCGAGGGGGCGGAGCGCGCGGAGAAGGCGGAGGACGAGGAGAGAGTAGCGTGGTGGCGGGACTCGTGCCCCGGTGCCGCCACCGGGGCGTACGGTTGCTCACACACCTGCCACCCTCCGTGACCCCCGTGCCTCCGTGGTGAATACTCCGTTCCCTCCGTTCCCTCCCTCGGTCCGACCCGCGCGTCGCACGGCGCCGTCCGGGCGCCTGCCGTGTATGCCCGCCGCCGTCTGCTGAGAAACATCGCACAGCCTCATGCCAATCCCTTACGTTCAGATACTCCTGATCTCCTGATCTCCTGTTCTCCCTCCTGATCTCCGATCTCGGCGCGTACCCACCTCCTGATCTCTCGCCGGGCATGGTATCGTAGGCACCGTCACGGGGAGGGGAGGGGGAACGATGCTCACGCGTATCTTGCGGCCCGCAGTGCTGGCCTGCGCGGCGATTCTGATCGCCGTGACGGCGGCTGCACAGACCGTCACGGCGCCGAAGCAGCATTTCGGCTTCAACATCGGCGACGACTACCAGCTTGCGACCTACACCCAGCTCGTCGAGTACTGGCGGAAGCTCGACAAGGAGTCGGATCGGATGACGGTGGTGGAGATCGGCAAGACCGCCGAAGGCCGGCCGCAGCTGATGGCCATCATCACCTCTCCGGAGAATCACAAGCGGCTGGATCGCTACAAGCAGATCGCGCGGCAACTCGCGCTGGCCGAGGGGCTCACCGACGAGCAGGCCCGAGCGCTCGCCCGGGAAGGAAAGGCCGTCGTCTGGTTCGACGGCGGACTGCACGCCACCGAGGTGCTCGGCGCGCACCAGCTGATGGAGACGGTCTATCAGCTCGTCAGCCGCACCGATGCCGAGACGACGAGGTTTCTGAACGACCTCGTCATCCTTGCGGTGCACGCCAACCCCGACGGCATGGAGCTGGTATCGAACTGGTACATGCGGAATCCGGATCCCAAGCAGCGGTCGTCGGGGGGGATCCCGCGCCTCTATCAGAAGTACATCGGGCACGACAACAACCGCGACTTCTACATGTCCGCCCAGCCCGAGTCCACGAACATGAACCGGGTGCTCTACCACCAGTGGTTCCCGCAGATCGTGTACAACCACCACCAGACCGGCCCGGCCGGGACGGTGATGTTCGCCCCGCCGTTCCGCGATCCGTTCAACTACAACTTCGACCCGCTCGTACCTGCGCAGCTCGATCTGGTCGGCGCCGCGATGCACAGCCGATTCGCGGCTGAAGGCAAGCCGGGCGTGACGAGCCGCCGCGGGGCCAGCTACTCGACCTGGTGGAACGGCGGCCTGCGCACGACGGTGTACTTCCACAACATGATCGGCCTGCTCACCGAGACGATCGGCAATCCGACGCCGGTCAACATCCCGTTCCTGCCGAACCGCCACCTCCCGGACTCGAACCTGCACTTCCCGATCGAGCCGCAGACCTGGCACTTCCGCCAGTCGATCGACTATTCGGTGACCGCCAACTACGCGGTCTTCGACATCGCGTCGCGGAACAAGGAGAACTTCCTCTACAACATCTACCAGATGGGGAAGAACTCGATCGAGCGGGGCAGCCAGGACAGCTGGACGCCGACGCCGCGCCGCGTCATCGCCGCGCAGGCTGCGGTCGGCGGTCGCGGCGGCCGGGGCGGCGGAGCGGCTGCCGCGGGCGGCGATGAGCAGGATGCGCCCACAGGGGGTGGCGGCCGCGGCGGTCGTGGCGGCCGTGGCGGCACGGTCGAGGACTTCAGGAAGCTCCTCCGCGATCCGCAGGCGCGCGACCCGCGGGGGTTCATCCTGCCGGCGGACCAGCCCGATTTCCCGACGGCCACGAAGTTCGTCAACGCGCTCATCAAGACGGGCGTCACCGTACACCGGGCGACGGCGCCGTTCAGCGTGTCGGGCAAGAGCTACCCGGCCGGTTCGTGGATCGTGAAGTCGGCGCAGGCGTTCCGCCCGCACGTGCTCGACATGTTCGAGCCCCAGGATCACCCCGACGACATCCCCTATCCAGGCGGTCCGCCGACGCGGCCGTACGACAGCGCCGGGTGGACGCTGGCCTATCAGATGGGTGTGAAGTTCGACCGGGTGCTCGAGGGTTTCGACGGGCCGTTCGAGAGGGTCGAGGGGCTCCAGAAGGCGCCAGCCGGGAAGGTCGAGGGCACGGCGGGGGCCGGCTACACGTTCAGCCACGCGACCAACGACTCCTTCATCGCGATCAACCGCCTGATCGCGGCGGGGGAGGAGGTCTCGTGGATCACCTCGGGACCGCAGCGGGGCCTGTTCTTCGTCGCTCAGAAGCCGTCGACGACCGCGCTCGTGTCGAAGATCGCCGCCGACATCGGAATCGGCTTCAACGGCGTCGCGGCACGACCGTCCGGCGAGGCCATGCAGCTCCGCAGACTGCGCATCGCGCTCGCCGATCAGTACGGCGGCTCGATGCCGTCCGGCTGGACGCGCTGGCTCCTGGAACAGTTCGAGTTCCCCTTCGAGGTCGTCTATCCCAAGGCGCTCGAGGTCGGCGGCCTCGCCTCCAGATACGACGTGATCATCTTCCCGTCCGGCGTCGGACCGTCGACTGGCGGCGGCGGCCGCGGCGGCGGTGGCCGCGGCGGCAGCCCGGCGAACATCCCCGCTGAATACGACCACATGGTGGGCGCCTACACGGCGGCGCAGACCGCTCCGCCGCTCAGGAAGTTCGTCGAGGACGGTGGGACGATCCTCGCCGTCGGCCGTTCCGCGATGAGCTTCGCGCAGCTCTTCGAGCTGCCGGTCGGCAACCACCTCATCGAAAAAGCCCCGGACGGGACGACGCGGCAGCTGCCCTCGGAGAAATTCTACATACCGGGGTCGGTCCTCAGCATGGCCGTGGATACCACGGCGCCGATCGCGCAAGGCATCACGAATCCGGTGGACATCTTCTTCGACAACAGCCCCGTCTTCAGCCTGGATCCTGATGCCATGCTGAAGGGGATCCGCCCGGTGGCGTGGTTCGACAAGACCGCCACCCCGCTTCGGAGCGGATGGGCGTACGGGCAGGGCTACCTCGAGGGAGGCGTGCAGGTCGTCGACGCGTCAGTCGGCAGGGGAAGGCTGTTCCTCTTCGCGCCGGAGATCACGTTCCGCGCGCAGCCGCACGGGACGTTCAAGTTCCTGTTCAACGGCATCTACCTGGCCGCGCGGCAGCCGGGCAGCGGCACGACCACCGACAGCGCGAAGAAGTAGATCAACTGCCAATTCCCAACTGCCAACTTCCAAACGTCCAACTCCCAAGCGAATCCCGAGCCGTCCGGCCGGGAGACCTTGGGAGTTGGAGGTTGGACGTTGGAAGGTCGAGTCGGCAGCGTTGTTCAGCGCCTGCGGCGCGCTGTCTTCCTTGCTCCGCCCCGGCGTTTCGCCGCCGGCCGGACGCGCCGGGCGGTCTTCTTCCTCGCCGTGGCCTTTCGTGCCGTGGTCTTCCGTGCCGCCGCCTTCCTGCGGGTCGTCTTTTTCCGCCGCGTGACGGCCTTGCGCGCCCTGCGCGCGGCCTTCTTCGCGCCCATCGTCACCCGCTTCATCGTCCGCTTCACGGCGCGCGCAGCCTTGCGGCGGGGCCGCGCCGTCCTCGCGCGTACTTCCGCCGCAGCCGCGCCCGCGGTGGCCGCTGCCGATTCGGCCACCTCGGACGTCGCGCTGGCTGCGTTCCCCGCGACCTCGGATACC
>DATIEW010000084.1:0-11997 GCA_035455585.1 Vicinamibacterales bacterium
TGAAGCCGCCCGCCGCCGGAAGCAGCGGACGCCGGCGCACGCCAGGCGTCCGGCCGCCGCGGTCCGGAGCAAGGCCGATCGGGAGGCTTCCATCCTGGCGAGCCTCGACATGACGCAGGCGATTCCGGCGAAGACGTTCGACCGCCTCCTCGAGCGCTGGCAGGGGCGGCTCAACCGGCTGCAGCGCGACGTCCAGCGGCGGGCGATCTCGACAATCCTGGTGTTCGAGGGCTGGGATTCGGCGGGAAAGGGAGGCGCCATCCGGCGTGTCGCCGGTGCGCTCGATCTGCGCGCGTGCCGCGTCATCCCGATTGCGGCGCCCAGCGACGAGGAGCGGGCGCGCCACTACCTGTGGCGCTTCTGGCGCCACATCGGCCGCGCCGGCCGCGTGACCATCTACGACCGGAGCTGGTACGGCCGCGTCCTCGTCGAACGGGTCGAACGCCTGGCGAGCGAGGCCGAGTGGGGTCGCGCCTATGCGGAGATCAACGAGTTCGAGGACCAGCTCACCGATCACGGCATCGTGCTCCTGAAGTTCTGGCTGCACATCACGAAGGAAGAGCAGCTGAAGCGCTTCCAGGAACGCGCCAAGTCCCCCTACAAGAGCTGGAAGCTGGGCGACGAAGACTGGCGCAATCGCGAGAAGTGGGACGAGTACGAGCGCGCCGTGGACGAGATGGTCGCGCGCACGAGCACCAGGCATGCCCCGTGGACCCTGGTCGAGAGCAACGACAAGAACTTCGCCCGGATCAAGGTGCTGCACACGGTCAGCGAGGCGCTCGAGCGCGCCGTCGAGCGCGCGTGACCGGTCACACCCGTTTCAGCTTCCAGCGTCCGCGGCGGAACAGCACCGCGCTGACGATCGCCAGGGTCGAGTACGCCACGGCGAGCGCGACGAACACACCTTGTGCGCCGAGACCCGCCCGCGAGGACAGCCACCAGGCCAGCGGGATCTCCCACAGCCAGAAGACGAACAGGTTGACGGCTGTCGGCGTCCAGGTGTCGCCGGCGCCGTTGAATGCCTGCGTCAGCACCATGCCGCAGCCATAGAACACGAAGCCGAGGCTGACCACGCGAAGGCAGCGCACCGCGTACGACAGCACCGTCGGGTCCCGGGTGAACAGCGACGCGATCGGCCCGGCGGCCAGCAGGAACACGAGTCCGACCCCGCCGAGAAAGACCATGTTGTAGACGGCGGCGGTCCAGGCGGCGCGCTCGGCGCGGTCGGGCCGCCGGGCGCCCAGGTTCTGCCCCACCATCGTGGCGGCGGCGTTGCTGATGCCGAAGGCCGGCAGCAGCGCGAAGATGATCACCCGGATGCCAATCGTGTAGCCCGCCAGCGCCGAGCTGCCGAACACCGACAGGATGCGGACCAGCCCCACGTAGCTCGCCGTGCCGATCAGAATCTGCAGCGTGCCGGACCCGGACAGGCGCAGCACGCTCCACAGGGTCGGCAGATCGGGCCCCAGATCGCGCCGCGCGATCCGGACACGGCCGCTGCCGCGCGCCAGCAGCAGCAGCTGGAAGACCACGGCCGTCCCTCGTCCGATGTTGGTCGCCACGGCGGCTCCCGTGACGCCCAGCGCCGGGAACGGCCCCAGACCGAAGATCAGACACGGATCGAGCACGAGGTTGATGAAGTTGGCCAGCCACAGCACGCGCATGGCGATGGCCGCATCGCCCGTCCCGCGGAAGACGGCGTTCATCAGGAACAGCAGCACGATGGTGGCGTTGCCGCCGAGCATGACGCGCGTGTACCCGCTGCCCGCCTCGATCACCGCCGGCGACGCGCCCATCAGCGCGAGCAGGCCGGTCGCACGCGGGCCAGCCAGGACGCCGATCGCCGCAGCCACCACGACGCCAAGCACGATCGCCTGCCCGGCGGCGCGCGCCGCAGCGGCCGGGTCGTGCTCGCCCATCCGGCGGGCGACCAGCGCCGTCGCGCCGATCGACAGTCCCATCGCCGCGGTGTAGATCAGCGTGAGCATCGATTCGGTCAGCCCGACTGTCGCTACCGCGTCGGCACCGAGGCGCGCGACCCAGAAGACGTCCACGATGGCGAAGATCGACTCCATGGTCATCTCCATCACCATCGGGATCGCGAGCATCACGACGGCCCGTCCGACCGGAGCAGTCGTGTAGTCGATGGGCGAGCCGCGGATGGCTTCGCGGAGCGTGGCCCGGATGCCGGATGTGCCTGATCGCGCGGCGACGCGCTGTTCTGCAGCGGTAGACATGATCGATCCGTCAAAACGCCGGTCTCAACGGGAACGCCGGGGCGTCCACGCCGCGCAGGGAAGTGAAGATGTGTCTGGGAACGAAACAGCCCGCGAGGACGGATCGCCTAGCGGCGATCCGGTGCGAACGCCATGAACCCGCTCGGGAAGGTGGGTCGAATTCGCATCGGCTGTTCCGAAACCTACTTTACCCGAAACGCCAGGGGGCTGCAAGGAGAAAAGTCCGCCTCCGACCCGGCCGAGCGCGATACTCGCCACCTTCATGCAGTATGGCGACGAGCCGCAGGGACGGTTAGGATAGAAAATCTCACGTCGCTCCGAGAACACCTGCATGGCAAACGCGAAGAAGGCGGAAGGCGAACACGCGGTCCGACGTCCGCGTGATGCCGGCACGGCCGCACCCGCATCCCGGGCGGTCGCCGTTCCGCACGCCTGGCTGATCGCGTTGACCGTCCTTCTCGTGCTGCCCTGGCTGGTCGTCGCCGTCCTCTATCTCAGGAGCGCAGAGGAGCCGGCCAGCCCTGTTGCGTCGACGGTTACGGCTTCAGCAGAGGCGCGGGCGACCGGGCCCTGGGGACATCTCACGGCCACTCCGATCGTGGTGTCGCCACCCCTCGAATATGTGGCCGCCGACTGGAGCCGGACCGACGCGCCCGACACGTGGTACTTCCCGTCGACGTCGGCCGACGAGCTGGAGGAGTTCTTCGTGTTCGTGGGCCTGTCGCGCGAGCAGGCCAGGGGTCTGCGCTCGAACGCCCGGCCCGACCCGCGCTCACGGGGGCTGGTCGTCACACCCGACGACGGGCTGGTGCGGACGATGGCGCCGGAGGTCCGCGCGCGGCTGTACCTGCAGCTGGCGAAGAGCACGCTCAACTTCGACCAGGTGAACTCGTTCCGGTTCCTGGGATCCTCGTCCGAGGCGTGGCTCGGGGGGAGCCTCATCTCGCGCGAGACGCGGCAGCTCGTCGAGCCGCTGATCTACAGCGACGGCCAGTTCCTTCACTTCGCCGACACCGAACTCGTCCGTTCGCAGATCGCCGACCGCGCGGAACTGCAGCGCCTGGCCAAGGCGCTGCTGCGGCAGGCCACGGTGCTCGTCAGGCTGTCGGTGAGGGACGCCTCAGAGGTGGAGGGGCTGGCGGATTACTGGGGCCGCGGCGGCCGGCGGCTCGATCTGCGCCCGCTCCTCGAGTCCGTGGTCGGCCTCGACCGCTCCATCGACATCGTCCACCTGCTGCCGACCTTCGCGCGCGAGAACATGTACCGATACCCGAGGATCTCGACGGCGGATCTCATCGAGCCGCAGCTCGCGAACTGCCTGTGGACGTCGTTGAACTTCTTCCGCCAGGAGCCCGACGATCGCTTCCGCGACATCAACGTCGCGCTGGCCGTGCTGCGGCGTGACTACTACGTCGTCGAGCACGGATTTCAACTCGGCGACATCGTCGCGTTCCTGGACGAGGAGGGAGACTTGTATCACGTGGCGGTGTACCTCGCCGACGGCCTCGTGTTCACCAAGAACGGCATGTCGCCGATGGCCCCCTGGTCCATCATGACCATCGACCAGGTCAAGGGCTACTACAAGGCCCGCACAGAGGATCCACGCCTGATCTATCACCGCCGGAACGACTTCTGACGGCGCGTGTCAACTCCCAACGACCAACTCCCAACGTCCAAGGCATCTGACTCTCGGCCTGGTTGAGCAGAAATGGGCTGAGCGAGCGGGGAGGCACCCTTTCAAGTTCCAGAAGGTGCTGTCACCTGATCTCCTTGGGCGTTGGGAATTGGAGATTGGGTGTTGATCCGATCCTTTACGCTCCCTAGGCACACCAGAACTCACAACTCACGGCTGCACGCCGTGCTTTCAATCCACGTATACTTGGCCTGAACAGCGTTACGGGGGATGGATGACACGCCTCATGGCCGCGCTCGCGCTCGTCGCAGCGATTGACACGGCCGGCGCCCGGCCTCAGCCTCCCGGAAAGGACCCGGCGTCCCTGCTGCTGATCGACGCGGTCGCGTTCGACCGCGACGGCCGCACGGTGGCCGACCTCAGCCGCGACGACCTCGAGGTGTGGATCGCCGGCTACCGTGTGCCGATCGAGATGCTGACGGCGGTCACGCCCGCGAATGCCGCCGAAGAGGGTCGTTCGATCGTGCTCGTGCTGGACGACATCACGCTCGAGCCGCCGCTCGTCTCGCGGGTCCGGGACATCGCGCGGCGCTTCGTCGACAGGATTCTGCCTGGGGATGAGATGGCGATCGTGCCGCTCAGCGGGGGCACCATGGAACCCAGCGGCGACCGTGCTCGGCTGCTCAGGGCGATCGATGCCTACAACGCGCGCGCGATCGGCGTCATCCCGTTCGATTCACTCGGCCAGCAGGTGCTGACGACCGTCGCGTCGATCTCCCGGCAGCTCGCGCAGCCATCCGTCAGGCGCAAGACGATTGTCGGCATCGGCGCGGCCTGGCTCTTCGACACGCCGATTCCGCCGCCGCTCGTGGGACGTGACCTCCGGCCTGAGTGGGTCGACGCGATGCGCGCGGCCGCGCTCGCGCCCGCGAGCCTGTACGTGATCGACCCCGGGGGCGTGGGAATGCTGCCCGTCACGAGCGGGACGTCCGGTTTCGCGCGCGAGACCGGCGGCCACGCCTTCGTGAACACCAACGACGTCGATGGCGCGGCCGACCGCATCCTGCGCGAGGCCGGCCACTACTATCTCATCGGCGTCGCGGATCCCCCGGTGCAACGGAAGGCCGACCTGCGCGAACTCGACGTGCGCTCCAAGCGTCGGGGCGTGACCATTCGCGCCCGGCGGGCGATTCCGGGGGCATCCTGATCGACTCCAATAGCCAACTCCCAACGCCCGAACAGATTACGTCGAAAGCACTTTCTGGAACTTGACGAGTACTTCACGGCGCGCTTTTTCACAGGCTCGCGGCTCTGAGTTGGAAGCTCGAAGTTGGGAGTTGGGAGTTGGAAGTTGGGAGTTGGGAGTTGGGAGTTGGAAGCACGTGACGCTGCTCTGCATCGCCACCTACTTCAAGGGCGGCGAGTTTCTTCGTGAGTGCCGGCGGCAGGGGTGCCGCGTGCTGCTGCTGACCGACGAGTCGCTGCGCGAGGCGGACTGGCCGCGCGAGGCGATCGACGCGTTCTACTACATCCGGCGCGACATGCCGCCGCAGGATGTGCGAAAGGGCGCGGCGCACCTGGCTCGCATCGAACGGATCGACCGGATCGTGGCGCTCGACGACTTCGACGTCGAGCTCGCGGCGATGCTCCGCGAGTACCTCTCCGTGCCAGGGATGGGCGAGACGACGGCGCGCGGGTTCCGCGACAAGCTGGCGATGCGGCGCCGGGCCAGGAGCGCCGGCATCCCCTGCCCCGAGTTCGTCCACACGCTGAACCTGGCGAAGATCGACGCGTGGACGAAGCGCGTCGATCCGCCGTGGGTGCTGAAGCCGCGGTCACAGGCCGCTTCACTTGGCATCCGCAAGCTGCACTCGGCTGGAGAACTGTGGCCGGCCATCGAGACGCTCGGCGACAGCCACGCCGACTACGTCCTCGAGCAGTTCATCGCCGGCGACGTCTACCACGCCGACTCCATCGTCTTCGACCGGCGCGTGCAATTCATGGCCGCGAGCCGGTACCGGACGCCGCCGATGGCCGTCGCTCACGAGGGGGGGATCTTCGTCACCAGGACCCTGCACGCAGCGGATCCGGCCGTGGCAGCCATCCAGGAGCTCAACGCCCGCGTGCTCGGATCGTTCAACCTCGTGCGCGGCGCCTCGCACACCGAGTTCATCCACGCCGGCGACGGCCGCTGGTATTTCCTCGAAACCTCGGCGCGAGTGGGCGGCGCCTACATCGTCGACGTCGTGGACGCCGCACGCGGCGTGAACCTCTGGAGCGAGTGGGCGAAGGCGGAAATCGCGGGCGAGGAGGGGCCCTACGAAGCCCCAGCGGCGCGCGCGAACTGCGGCGGCATCGTGCTGTCGCTGGCACGCCAGCAGTGGCCCGACACGAGCGCCTACACCGATCCCGAGATCGTCGTCCGGATCCGGAAAGCGCACCATGCGGGCCTCATCGTGGCAGCCCCGGATGCAGGCCGCGTCGAGGCGCTGCTCGAGGATTACACACGGCGCTTCTACGCCGACTTCCATGCCTCGGCGCCTCCGCCCGAACGCCCCAGCGAATGACACACGATGATGGACCGGCCCGGACGAATCCCGGCCGCCGCGTCCTGCGGCGGGTCTGGTCGCCGCAGCGTGACACCTGTCGCGACATCGACGTGTTCCTGCCGCCATCGTACCGGAAGGGCCGGCGGCGCTATCCGGTCATCTACATGCAGGACGGCCAGAACCTCGCCGACCCGCACCGGGCTTTCGCAGGCACGTGGAACATCGAGCGGGCGATTGCAGCGCTCGGCGCGCAGGGCGTCGAAGCGATCATCGTCGGCATCCCGAACATGGCCGGGGAGAGGCTGCGCGAGTACAGCCCGTTCTTCGACTCGCGGCACGGCGGCGGGGACGGCGACGCCTATCTGGCGTACCTGGAACGGACCGTCAAGCCGCTCGTCGATCGCCGCTTCCGGACGCGGCCCGACCGGGAAGCCACGAGCATCTTCGGATCTTCGATGGGCGGCCTCATCAGCCTCTACGCGTTCTTCCGGGCCCGGGAGACGTTCGGCTGTGCCGGCGCCATGAGCCCGTCGCTGTGGTTCGCGGGGCGCGCGCTCCTTTCCTACATCGAACAGGACGGCGCACCGCCCGGACGGTTGTACCTCGATGTCGGCACCGACGAGGGCGCAGCCACGCTGCGCGATGCACGGATGCTCGCCGAAATCCTTCGGCGCAAGGGATATCACGAGGATCGGCTGCGCTTCCTCGAGGCCCCCGGCGCAAAGCATGCCGAGGCGCACTGGGCGCGGCGCCTCGTCCCGGCCCTCGAGTTTCTTCTGGGCTCGATGACGGCTCGATGAGGGGCCCCTGTTCTCTCACCGGGGGACTTCGTCCCCCGGACCCCCTTACACGCACGCTCGCCCGCTCCGCTCGCGTGGCTCGCGTCGCTGCGCTCGCTCGCGCTGCGAGTTCCCAACCTCGGCGATTCATTCATGGCGCTCAGAGCTTCACCATTCAGCTCCTCCCCCTGAACGTCTCGGCGCTGCCCGGCGCGGTGAAGTCGACGCTCCGGTCGGCGGCCCGGCCGGTCACTCGGCACGTGACGCGGAGCTGCAGGAAGTCCATGCCGCCTCCGAACGCGCCGGGTGGCAGGCGCGTGACCGTGGTCTGCTGCACCGTCATGTCGAGCCTGAGCGCCAGCGAGCCGCTCTGGCCTTCGACGATGATGCGGCGCGGCCCACCGGCAACCTCCTGCGATTCCTCGATGTCAATGCGGGTTGCGTAGCCAATCGGACCATCCGGCCCGATCGCGAGCAGGAAGCCCGGAAGGCGGCTGGGGTCTGCCGCATCGGCTGGCGGGAACACCCTTCCGTAGACGAACGACATACCGTCGCCATGGACCTGACCCCACTGCCAGTGAACGCCCTCCCAGAATCCCCAGTTGTGATCGTGATAACCAGATCCGCCGGAGAGATCGACCGACTCGCGTCCGGCACGGATTGTCCCCTCAAGCTCCCCCGACATGACAGGCACCACGTAGCCGGAGACCCACCCGCCTGCGCCTCGTACCGAGATGGGCGGCAGCGACCGCCCGGGCACGGCGCGGACGACGATCTCCCCCGTTGCTCTGGCTACCCCCGTCTCGGCAGGCAGGTCGATGGTGATTCGGTACTCCCGCCCCACGAGACGGATGCTGTTGCGCCCTGCCGGGATGTCAGGCGCCGACGCCAGTACCTCGTCGCCGACCTCGACCGACTCCGCGTACGACGTCATCGTCCCGCCGCGGTCGAGCTGCAGGCGAATACCCAGCGTCCGCCTGCCCGATTCGAGTCTCGGCCCGGCCAGAAACGTCAGATAGAAACGGGCAGAACCGGTGCTTCCGTTGAAGTACATCCACTCGGCCCACGAGCTGGCGCGGCCGGGCACATCCGGAATGGGATGGAAGCGGTCCATCGCGCGCAGCACCTCCTCCGGATCCGGCGACGCCCAGGCCCGATCCGCCGGCGTGTCCTGCCACGACGCGACACCGCCCGTTTCCGGGTCCCCGAGCGCACGTTCCAGGCTCGGGATTCCGCCTCGGGCGACGAGGGGCGTCGCGCCGCGCTCGTCGAGCAGATAGAGCGTCGCGCGGTGGAGCGGCGCGGCGGCGGCGACCCGGTCGGCCAGCGGAGCCGCGCCGAACACGCTCGAGAGAACGAACCGGGCGTTCGGCAGGCGCCCGGACACTCCGCCAATCACGACGTCGCCTCCGCCGAGGAGCTCCGGGGCCCGCGCCTGCTCGAGGATCACGCCGCCGATGCCGAGCAGCGCGGCCATCACGGCGACACCGAGGCCGAAACCCCCGGCAAGCACGGCGCTCCTGACGGGGCGCGACAGCAGCGAGCGCCAGGCCAGCGTGAAGATCATCGAACGTCCTCCCCGACGATCCGGCCGTCCCGCATCCGCAGGAGCCGGTGCGCGCGGCCGGCGACCGCCGGATCGTGTGTCACGACGACCACCGCTGTCCCGTCATCGTGCAGGCGATCGAGCAGCGTCACGATCTGCCGGCCCGTCGCCTCGTCCAGCTCGCCTGTCGGCTCGTCTGCCAGCAGGAGACGGGGCCGGTTGGCGAGCGCGCGCGCAATCGCCACGCGCTGCATCTCGCCGCCCGACAGTTCCGACGGCCGGTGTCGCGCCCGCGCCGCAAGGCCGACGTACTCCAGCAGCGCCTGCGTCCGGCTGCGCCGCTCGGCCCGCGCGACACCGGCCTCGGCCTGCGGCAGCTCGACGTTCTCCCAGGCGGTCAGCATCGGGAGCAGGAAGAACCTCTGGAAGACGAACCCGATCTCCCGCAGCCGCAGCCTGCTGCGTTCCGCGTCGGCAAGCGATCCCACCTCGCGGCCCTGGAACAGGATCTGCCCGCTCGTCGGCACGTCGACGCAGCCGAGCACGTGCAGGAGCGTCGACTTGCCGCAGCCGGACGGACCGACGACCCCGATGTAATCGCCCCGGGCGATCCCGATCGACACGTCGCGCAGCGCCGCGACGGCCCCACCCGCCATCGGGAAGATCCGCGAGACGGACCGGGCTTCGACGATGGACGGCATCACGAAACGACCTCGCGCCTGAGCGTGGCGGCGATGGGCAGCACGGCGACGATGCGCATGGGATAGGCGGCCGCAGCAACGGCTGCGACGGCGAGAAGGGCAACGTGCAGCACGATCGCACGCGGCTCGAACACGAAGAAGTGCAGCGCGGCTGGCAGCCCTGGCATCGAGCGGAGGATGGCGTCGAGCCAGAGCGACAGGAGCGCGCCGAGAGGGAGCGCAAGCAGGCCGCCCGCGCCTACCAGCATCGCGGATTCCCACATCACGCCCGCGATCACACGCGATCGCGACAGCCCGAGCGCCCGCAGCGCCGCGATCTCGCCCAGGCGCTGATTGACGGACACGGTCAGCAGCACCGCGATCAGCAGGAACCCGAAGAACACGGTCACCGTCGCGAGAACGGTCGAGATCTGCCTGAAGTACGAGAACTCGACGCGGCTGAACCGCTCGATGAGGTCCTCGTTCGTGACCACGTGGAGCAACGGCTCGAGCGCGCGGATGGCGGCAGCCGCGCCAGGCGCGCCGGCACGGGGCGTGGAGCGGACGAGCAGCATCTCAGCACGGTCCACCCCGGCATCGCCGCACAGCCTCCCGGCGTCGGCCAGCGTTCCAGCGATCGTGGTCGAGGTGACGGAATCGAACGGGAATTCGGCGATGCCGACAACCGTGAACGTGACCGGCGGAAGTGCCTCAGGGCTGTTCGCGCACCGCCCGCGCAGCGACACCTCGGAGCCGGGCGAAAGAGCGAACCGCCGGGCCAGATTGGGATTGACGACCAGCGGGCCCGCCTCCGCCGCCGCATCGGGAAGATCCTCTCCTTCGACGATCGTCCACATCGACCTCACCTGCGGATCTGCTCCGATGAACTCGACCCGACGCCTTCTCCCGACTCCCTCGACCGCCTGGTCCATCGGGCCATCGGGCGCGACGCCGCCTCCGCCAAACGAGGCTATCTCGGCCTCGCGAACGCGCAGCTGGAGCACCGCCTCCACTTCGGGAAGCCGCGCGATCCGTCCGGCGAGCGCGCTGGCGTCGGCCAGCCGTGGGCCCGTGAACGGCGGCGCATCCGAGGCAAGGACGCGCACGTCGAATCCCGATCGTTGGAGCAGCTCGCCGAACGACAGCACGAGTCCGCGCGAGAGCAGCAGCATGTCGAAGAGCAGCGCCCCGATCGCCGCGATACCCAGGATGCCGAGCACCGCGCGCGCCGGCTGGCGCACGAGGCTGAGCCATGCGAGCCGGAGGGATCGCATCACCGCCGGCTACCGCCTAACCAGCGTCAGGAGCTGCCGGCGCAGCAGGGTCCACGAGGCGACGAGGCTCGCGGCGATCCCGAGCGGCAATGCCAGCAGCAGCGACTGCCAGATGACGCGCGGCGTGACACGCAGGAAGATCAGCGTCGTGTCGTAGCGCCACTGGAAGATGCGGTTGAAGGCATCCTGGGACGCCAGCGCGAACAGGATGCCGAAGACCGCTCCGGCAACCGCGATGACCGCTCCTTCGGCCAGCACCTGCATCAGGATGCGGCCACGCGTGAAACCGATGAGGCGAAGCGTGCCGACCGTGCCGCGGCGCTCGTCGATGAGCATCACCATCAGCGCGAGCAGGAACACCGCGCTCCCGACGATGGTGACGACGGCGATCGCAAGATGGAAGCGCTCCAGAACGACGAACGTGCCCGTCCGCTCGTCGGGTGCGCGGGTGGGCCGTGCCACGGTGCCTGGGAGCCGTGCCGCGGCGTCGAGCGCGAAGCGGGCGGCATCGGAGGGGTCCTTCAAGGCCACATTGATCGAGGTCACCGACTCGCCCGCCGCGGGATCGGACGGGTCGGCCGTCAGGGCCAGCAGGTCCGGGAGGTGCAGCCGGGCCTCGAGCCGCGGCTGCGCGAAGCGCATCGGATCGGGCGTCGGCTCGTACGTTCCCTCTATCCGGAACGTACGCGCTCCCTCGCCTGTCGCCTCACGTGCCAGACGCACCCGGTCGCCGATGCGGAGGCCCCGGCTCTCGAGCAGCTGCCGCGAGATCAGCACCCCCGGAACGTCGTCGGGCTTCGGGCTGTTGAACGCGCTGGCCGCGGCCAGGAGAGTCACGGCCCCCAGCAGGCTCCTACGAAGATGGTTCATCCTCCTTTGTTATCACACTCCGAAATCCGGCTCCCAAGCTCCAGCTCCCAAGGTCTCCTGCTCGAGCAGATTGGGGAGTTGGGAATTGGGCGTTGGCAGTTGGGACGGTTACAGAATCGCCTGCCACGCACCAAAATGTCGGTCGACCCTGGGATTGGGCCTGCCGAAAGGCCCCGGATTGCAGGATTGGGCAACGGTCCTGGAGTTGCAAAGCCCTGAAGTTCCTTCCAAACCGAATCGCGATGGAATTCCGGGACTATGCCGCACGTGAAACGTCGGCGCTGATCGAGCGGCTCCTCGCGACCTGGTCCGAGGGTGCCCTCCAGCAGCTCCGCGGGCTGCGCGAGGCGATCGATGCCGCGACGCTGGCCGTGGTGGTTCCCGGCGACCCCGCGACGCACGCGGAAGGCGAGATCCAGGAGCTGACCC
>DATIEW010000085.1:0-6866 GCA_035455585.1 Vicinamibacterales bacterium
CCCCCATAGCCACCCCAGCGCGCAGACTACGCGCGCTGGGGACCCCGGCACACGCTCGCTCGCGGGGCCCCCCAGACCCCCGCTCCGCGCGCGTGGCTCGCTCGCGGCGCTCGCTCGCTGCCGCCCGCAATTCGCTCACACCCGCTCACTTCCGCGTGTAGCGTTCGATCACCGACGCGGCCCAGTCCCGCCCGCCGAGACCGAACGCGAGCGCGAGCGCCAGGCAGAGCGCGCTGAAGGCGATCTGGAACGCCGACACCAGCACCTGGCTCTGGATCGCGAGCTGTTCGGCCGCCATGAACAGGACGAACGCCAGAAGGGCGTAGCGTGCGATGGCGCTGATGGGCTCGGCTGCCGTGCTGCCGATGTTGTTCAGGTAGCTGTAGGCCAGGCCGCCCACGATCCGCGACAGCAGCGATCCGAACACGAGTATACCCACGGCCAGGAGCACGTTCGGCAGAAACAGCACCATCCGCGCGAACAGGTCGCCGGCCGCGCGCACGCCGAGCGAATCGAGCAGCGCGACGAAGATGCCCAGCAGGATCATCCAGTAGAGCGCCGCCGCCAGCAGGGTCACCGTGGTGTACCGGACGCCGCCCTGCAGAAGAAAGTCTTCGAGACCGGCCCGCTCGGCGAGCACGTCGAGGCGGATGGCCCGGAAGAACCGGACGGCCAGCCGGCGGGCCAGCTTCGCGACGAGCCAGCCGACGAACAGCAGGGCGAGCGCCAGCGCCACGTCGGGAAGCGCGCTCAGGAACGTGCTCCACTGGCGCTGCAGGGACTCCAGCAGACCCGAGGTTTCGGTCATCGGCAGCATCCTCCTTCTCTCCGGAACTTCCCCGCGAGCATCTGGCTGGCAGGGCCCCCACAACCGTCGACGCCTCCGCGAAATGCTACGCGACAGGAGATCAGGAGATCAAAGGGAACAGGAGGTCAGGAGATCAGGAGATCAGGGAATCGATGGGACCAGGAGACCAGGAGGTCAGGAGACCAGGAGGTCAGGAGATCAGGAGATCAGGAGATCAGGAGGCCAGGAGATCAGAAAGGACCAGAAGGTCGGGAAGATTGCATGGCACGGCCTTGGTGGCGGAGGTTCGCCTCAACGGCCGACCTGAGATGGACCTGCGGAACCGGGCGGACCTTCGCCACGGCTGCGGGGTGCCCCGACGCCGCGAGAGGCGGAGAACTCAGGCGGACTTGCGCGCGCGCGCCGGCCGGGTGGTTTCGAGGCGGGCCTTGATCATCTCGAAAGGCGGATGCGCCACCGGGCCATCGGTGAGCCTCCCGTACGCGCCCGCGCCGACCCGGCAGAGAAAGCCCGCTTCCACGAGAAAGTCGAGCAGCATCGCGCAGGTCGGCCCATCGAGACCGAACAGCCGCTGCGCCTGCGCGGGTGTGAGCCGAAGCCCGGGCATCTCGAGGTACTCGCCGAAGATGCGGCGAAGCGTGTCCTCCCGGAGAACCATCGGCAGGACGTCCATATGCGCCTCCTGGGAACTGGCGCTTTCGAGAGGGCTGGGGATCCCGGTGGCCGGAACAGGTAGGAAGCCGCCGGGGTCGACAGACTCGGAACGCTCCCTCGATATTACCGCCGCCGCGATCGATGTCAAGAGAATACACATTGACGAGGTGCGGCCGCGGCGACAGCACGCAGCACGGCGAGCACCTTCGAGACACCTGGCTTCGTCAGACCAGGTCTTCCTCGGCGAGTTCGAACAGCTCGACCGGCACGACTCGGCCACGGACGCTCGTCTGGCCCAGCGGTCGCAGGGGGATGGGGCATCCCAGGCGGTCCCTGGTGCCAGCGGTCAGCACAATCTGGCCTGGCGCGCACCCGGAGGTGACGAGCCGCGAGCACGTGTTGACGATGTCCCCGAGCACGGTGTACTCGCGCCGCCTGGGGGATCCGATGTCCCCCACCGTCACGGTGCCCGAATTCAACGCGATCCGGAGAACGACGGGAGGCTCGAGGTCGAGCGCCGCAAGGCCCCGGCGCATGGCGGCGGCCGCCCGGAGCGCCCGCAGGGCATGATCCGGCTGCGCGAGCGGCGCTCCAAAGAAGGCAAGCACGGCGTCGCCGATGAACTTGTCGAGCGTGCCCTCCTGCTGAAACACGCCGTCACTCATCGCGGTAAGGCACCGGTTGAGGAGCGTCGCGACCTCGGACGGGCTCAGCGGCTCCGCCATGGCCGTGAACCCGACAATGTCGGCGAAGAGGACCGTGACGTCGCGCTCCTCGGCCGCCAGCGGCGCGTCGGCGTCTCCCTCCTGCGCGAGGATTCGATCGACAACGGCCGCCGAATGATATCGCTGCAGCCGCTCGCGCCGCCGCGTCTCCTCGAGGAGGCGTGTCGCGAGGCGGGCCTGCTCGATGGCCACCGCGGCGTACGACGACAGCGCCTGGAACACGTCGAGGTCGGCAGCCGTGAGGCGCGCCGTGTGCGGCGCGTCGGCATAGAGAACGCCTATCACCTCGTCCTGGTTCCAGAGCGGTGCGCACATGAAGGAGCGGATGCTGGCCTCGTGCAGGCTGTGAATGCCGGCAAGGTCCGGGTCGAGCCGCGCATCGGAGGCGAGCATCGCCATGCGCTCGTCCACGACGCGCCGGACGATCGTCCGGCTGAGCGTCGTGCTCCCCAGGGGGTGACCGTCGCGCGATCGCACCACGCGCGGCACGATCTCCCCGCTCTGACGGTCGAGATCAGCAGCAGGAACGCGCGCTCGGCTGGAGTGGTCTCGAAGACGACCGACACGACCCGGTCGAGCGTCTCCGCCAGCGGCTGCCATCGGACCAGCTGTCGGGAGATCCGCGACAGCAGCCAGACGAGCCGCTCCGGCCCGGCGCCGGCCGTCAGGTCGGTCGCGGGCGGACCGGCCGCATCCACGCGCCGGCACAGCGTCCCCTGCGATTCGATGAGCGAGTGGTGATCGCTCAGCTCGACCGGCACAGGGATCGATCGCTCGATGCGCACCACGAAGCGCCCCAGTTCCACCGAATCGCCGTCCTGCACCTCGGCTTCAGTGACCGGCTGGCCGTTCAGGAAGGTCCCGTTCCGCCCGCCGACATCGGCGAGCAGACAGTGGTCGCCGTGCACGCGGAAGCGGGCGTGGCGCCGCGAGATGCTCGGATCGTCGATCGCCAGGTCGCAGGACGGAGCCCGGCCGACCACGGTATCCCCGGGGGTCAGCGCGTGGCGGCGGGTGCGGCCGTCGCGGGTGTAAACGAGGCTGAACACGGCGGTCGGATTGTCCCCTGACAGGCTGCTGAAAAGCGCGGCGCCTGAGGCGACAAGGCACCTGGTTTTGCAGCGACCGGTAAGCACTAGGAGGATGCTGAAAAAGCCGCCCCTGTCAACTCCCAATATCCAATCCCCAACTCCCAAGGTTCCCTCAGGTGAGCGGCGTGAGGGCCTTGGGAGTTGGGAGTTGGAGATTGGATGTTGATTACAATCCTCGTCGCTCGAACCCGACTCTTGAAATCGCCGGGCCCTGCCTGGGCCGGCAGGAACCTCAATCTCCCCTGATTTTCGCGGATCGTTGGCACACGCCTTGAGCTAGAGGCGCCTGGGACGGTGCGCCGATGAGTCTGCTCGTTCTTGCGTTGTTGCTTGGATTCGCCTGGTACGTCATGAAGCCGGAGGAACGGTCGCGGGTGATCGAGACCGTTCTCGGCGCTTCCCGTTACCTGCCGACCGCCGTCAAGTACGCGAAACACGCGGCCGCCCCGGGGTATCCCGAACCGGAGCCGTTCCTTGCCGCGCTCAACGCGCGGACACCCCGCGCGCTCGTCACGCCGGCCATCGTTGCACTGAACGTGACCGTCTTCGCCGGCATGATTGTCGGTGCGGGATCGATTGGCGATCCCGAGACGCTGGTCCGCTGGGGGGCGAGCTTCGGCCCGCGCACGACCAACGGCGAGTGGACTCGCCTGTTGACATCGATGTTCGTACACGCGGGACCGCTGCACCTTGTCGTGAGCCTCGCGGCGCTGGTCCACCTCGGTTTCGTGATGGAGCGTCTCGTGGGGCACGTCGCGTTCGCCGCGGTGTACGTTGCGGCGGGAACGGTCGCATCCCTCGTCAGCCTCTCCAACCACCCGATCGAGGTCAGCGCCGGGGCCTCGGGGGCCGTCTTCGGCATCTACGGCCTGCTCGTCGCGACGTCGATCTGGGGACTTCTTCAGCGATCGCCGCTGACCATTCCCGTGTCCACGTTGAAGAACCTCGCGCCGCCCGCAGCGCTGTTCTTTCTGTACAACGCGGTCACCGAAGGACTCGGGGGCGGCGCGGAACTCTCCGGGCTCATCGTGGGCTTCGCATGCGGGCTCCTGTTTGCGAGGAGCGTCGCCGATCGCAAACCGCCGGCGCGTCAGGTGGCGGCTGCCATGGCGGCGACGCTGGTGATCGTCGCGGGATCGGCCGTCCCCCTGCGCGGCTTGACCGACGTCAGACCCGAGATCGAGCGGGCCCTTGGCATCGAAGACCGCACGGCTGGAACGTACCGGGCCGCCGTCGAGCAGTTCAGGTACGGCAACATCACGGCCGACGGACTGGCCGACCTGATCGATCGGAAGATCGTGCCGGAGATCTCCGCGGTGCGTGCGCGCCTGAAGGCGCTCGGCCGCGTGCCGGAAGAGCACCGCCCGCTCGTGGACGAGGTCGAGGAGTACCTGCGGCTGCGCGACGAGAGCTGGCGTCTCCGATCCGAGGCGTTGCACCGCAACGACATGAACACCCTGCGAAAAGCCGACCGCGCAGAGCGGGCGTCGCTCGACGCATTCGAGCGGCTGAAACCGGTCGACCGGTAATCGTCAATCGTCCCATCCGAACAACGTAGAGGAGGTATCGCACATGTGTCGTCTGGCCGCGGCCGTCGTTTTCGTTGTCTGCTCGAGCCCGGCGTGGCTCTGGGCGCAGGATGTCATCTTCACGGTGGGGACCGCATCGGCCGCCGTCCACGTGTCGCCGAGCACGGGCAGCCCCGTGATAGGCACCGCGCCGAGCGGCTCGCGGCTCGAGGTGACGAACCAGCTCGGAAGCTGGGTCAAGGTGTCGTGGCCCGAGGGCCGGGACGGCGTCGGCTTCGTGCACGTCAGCAAGGGCTCGCTCGCGCGCGTCCTGAGCGCGAGCCCTGCCGTCGCCCCGCCCGCAGCGCCGCGGCCCTCATCCGGCCCCACCACGCCACCGACCCACAGCTACGCCGACCGCCCCGGTGCGGCGCAGCCGACCGTTCCCCCCGCTGTGTACATCGCGCCGCCGGCGCACCTTGTCGGGGTAGGCGCCACGATGGGGGGGACGTCCTTAGGCTTCGGAGGCACGGTCCGGACCTGGACGCGCAACAGTCTCGGCCTTCAGGTAGAGGTATCGCGCCACGCGCTCGCCAGCACCATCGCTCCCGGCCGCGTGACCTCGATCCAGTTCGCGCCGAGCCTCCTCTATTCGCTGCCCGACCGGCTGACCGACTACGTCTTGATCCGTCCATATGCCGGCGGCGGAGCGACCTTCTATCGCCAGTCGTTCAACGACGGTACAACGGTCGGCGGCCCCTCCGAGTCGCAGGGCGGAATGGGCTTCCAGGCGTTCGGGGGCACCGAGATGACGTTCGCCAGCGTCCCGAAATTCGCGGTGAGTGTGGGTGCGGGCTATCAGCAGGCCCCTGAGCCCTTTGCCGGGTTCGACTCGGGCGGCTTCAGCCTTGCCGTGTCGGGGCATTGGTATTTCAAATAACCGCTATTCGCGGTTCGCGGTTCGTGGTTCGCGGTTCGCGATCCCCTTCCGAATTGCGAACAGCGAACTGCGATCCGCGATTCACAGGTCACTCGTCGCGCAGTACAGACGCGGGATCGATCCGCGCCGTGCGCAGGGCGTGGACGCGGCTGTCAGACTTCCTGCGAGCCGCGCGGCGGGAAGCAGACCAGCCGCGAGGCCTGCGCCGATTCCGCACACCAGCGCGAACGCCACCATGCCGGCGTCCGGCTGCACCACTTCCAGCCTCGGCACGACCCGCCGCGCGGGCACTCCCCCGACATGGAGGAAGACCCAGGCCAGTTCCACGCCAAGCGCTCCGCCCATGGCGCCCAGCAAGCCCGACTCGGCGAGAAGATGTCTGGCCAGACGCCCGCGCCCCGCGCCGAGCGACGCGCGGACGGCCAGCTTACGCACATGCACCGAGCTGCGCGCCAGCATCAGATTGCCCAGGTTGACGATCGCGATGAGGAGCACGAGAGCGACCGTGCCGAGCAGCACCAGGAGCGTCTGCCGCACGTCTCCGACGAGCGCGTCCTTGAGGGGACGCAGGCCGTACCGCCAGTAGGGCTCGACCGCAGAGAGACTCTGAAGGACCGGCGCCACGGCGGTCGTGAGCCCGGCGGCGGCGGTCTCGGGTTCCATCCCGGGCGCGAGCCGGGCAATCGTCACCAGATAGAACGAGACTGCTCTCCCGGCCCTGACAGCGGCCAGCATGCTGAAGGCTGAAGGCTGCGATCCATCCCTTGCGCAGCAGCCCGTGGAGCGGGGGGCAATGCGCTTCGCGGTTCGGGATCCGCGATCCGCGGTTCGGAATGCTACTCACTCCGGAACGTGTTCAGTTCGAGAGTCCTGATGAACCTCTAGGGGGGCCGGACACCCGCAATTCAGGTGAGCCCGGGGTTCAGCGCCGCGAGCTGCGAATCGCGAGCCGCGAACTGCGAACCGCGAACCGCGACAGCTTCCCACGGCAGGCCGGCGCGCCCGAAGTGGCCGTAGTTCGTCGTGCCGCGATAGATGGGGCGCAGCAGGTCGAGCTTCTCGATGATGGCGCGCGGGCGGAAATCGAAGCCCAGCACGAAATCGGCCGCGGCGCGCTCGTCGCCCGTGCCGAACGTCTCG
>DATIEW010000086.1:0-2054 GCA_035455585.1 Vicinamibacterales bacterium
GTACGACCGCAACAACGGCGACCCGGCGCACCGGCCCAATCCTTGCCTCGGACCGATCGGACGCCCGCCCTTCTATGCCGTCCGCGTCGAGCCCGTGCCGCTCGGCACGAGCCTCGGGCTGCGCACCGATCCGAACGCGCAGGTCTGCGATGCCGCCGGCAAGCCGATCGCCGGCCTGTACGCCGTGGGCAACGACATGCAATCGGTCATGGGCGGGGAATATCCCGGCGCGGGTGCGATGCTCGGTCCCGGCATGACCTTCGGCTACCTGGCCGCGCTCCATGCCGTCCGGCCGCGCGCGGCGCGCCCGTCGGCGGGGGCGGCGCAGGAATTCGCAACCTAGAGGAACGCACGATGAACAAACCGACGGAAAAAGGCCTGGCGGGCGCGGCCGACACCGGCCGCAAGACCGTGACGAGGAAAGGCGGCGATCTCATCGCGGAGTTCCTCGTCAACGAGAAGATCCCGTACGTGTTCGGCATCTGCGGCCACGGCAACGTCGGGCTGCTCGATCCGCTCTATCAGGTGCGCGACAGGGTCAAGCTCGTTTCGCCCCGCCACGAGCAGACGGCCGCGCACATGGCCGACGGCTACTTCCGCGTGAAGCACCAGCCCGTGGCGACGCTTACGTCGACCGGACCGGGCTCCGCGAACATCGTCATGGCGCTCGCCGTGGCGCAGACCGATTCGTCCGCGCTGCTGGCGATCACCGCGAACGTCCCGACCTCGCAGTTCAATCGCGGGCCGTTCCAGGAGCTGAACCGGCACAACCAGGCGGATTTCCCGAACGTCATCGGCCCGGTGGTGAAGCGCAGCTTCCAGCCCACGCGCGTCGACATGCTGCCGCTCGCGCTGCGCCAGGCCGTCACCACGATGACGAGCGGCCGGCCGGGGCCGGTGAACGTCGACATCCCGTTCAATCTCTTCCAGGAAGAGGCCGCGGTGCCGCTCGAGCCGGCCTGGGACGGCTTCGACAAGCGCCGCAGCGGCGCCTCGCCCGATGACGTGAAGGCCGTGCTCGACCTGCTGCAGGTGGCGCGGCGCCCGGTGCTCTTCATCGGCCACGGCGTGACGCTGTCCGAGGCCGGCGCGGAGCTCACCGAGTTGGCGACCCGGTACCGCGTGCCGGTCATCAGCTCGCCGAACGGGATGGGCTGCCTCGACATGCGCGACGCGATGTCGCTCGGCTTCATCGGCCGCAACGGCGCCTACCCGGCGAACCAGGCGGGGCGCCACACCGACCTGATCATCGCGATCGGCGCGCGCTTCGACGACCGCTCCTCGTCGTCGTGGATGCCGGGCTACTCGTGGAACATTTCGGCCTCGAAGCTCGTGCACGTCGACGTCGATCACGCCGAAATCGGCCGCAACTATCCGCCGGACCTCGGCATCCTCGCTGACGCGCGCACGTTCCTGCGCCAGCTCCTCGCCGAAGCCGCGAACCGCAGGATCGACGGCGCGTCGCAGTTCGCCGCATGGCACGCGCAGATCGCCGGCTGGCGCGCGGAGTGGGAGAAATACATCCGCCCGAACTTCGAGCTCCACGCCACGCCGATCCGCCCCGAGCGGATCGTCGCCGACTGCCGCGCGGTGCTGCCCGACGACGCGATCATCTCGCTCGACTCCGGCATTCACCACAACTGGTTCATGCAGTTCTGGGAGGCGCGCCGGCCACAGACGATGCTGAACACCTGGGGCTACTCGGGGATGGGGTTCGGACCGAGCTCGATCCTCGGCGCTAAGCTCGCCGCGCCGGACAAGCCGTGCGTGTCGATCTGCGGCGACGGTGGCTTCACGATGGTGTCGCACGTCCTCTGCACCGCGGTGGAGTACGACATTCCCGCCGTGTGGGTGGTATGGAACAACTTCGGGTGGGCGGCGATCCGGGACCTGCAGTACGCGTACTTCGACGGCCGCGAGTACGGCACCGCCTTCTACCAGGGGCCAGATCGCAAGCCGTACAACCCGGATTTTGCGGCGTGGGCGAGGGCGGCGGGCGTGGAAGGTCTCACGGTCACGAAATCGCAGGACTTCAAGGGCGCGCTGGAGCACGC
>DATIEW010000087.1:0-7904 GCA_035455585.1 Vicinamibacterales bacterium
CTGGGCGCGCTGCTGGTCGGCTACTACGAAGGGCAGGATCTCGTGTTTGCGGGCAAGGTGGGCACCGGGCTCGACACGAAGCTCCTGCTGGAGCTGCGGGCGCGCCTGGACGCTCTCGCGATCCCCGCTCCGCCGTTCACCCGCGCGGTGGGGCTTCCGCGTCTGCGGGCGCACTGGGCACGCCCCGAGATCGTCGTGCAGGTCACCTTCATCGAATGGACCGCCCACGGCAAGCTCCGGCATCCGCGTCTGATTGCCGTTCGTGCGGACAAGCGGGCCGGCGACGTCACGCGGGAAACACCGTGATTACCCACCCGGACAAGGTGCTGTTTCCGGCGGACGGAGACAGCCCCGCCATCACCAAGGGAGAGCTGGCCTCGTACTACGAGACGATCGCGCCGGCCATGCTGCCGCACATCCGCGGCCGTCCGATCACCATGGAACGCTACCCGGCCGGCATAGACCACAAAGGGTTCTTCCACAAGGACGTGTCGAAGGGCTATCCCACGTGGCTGGAGCGCGTAGAGGTCCCGAAGAAGGACGGCACCGTGCACCATCCGATCGTGACCGACCCGCGATCGCTCCTCTGGATCGCCAACCAGAACTGCATCACGCCGCACGTCTGGACGTCACGCGTGCCGGACCTCTACCATCCCGACATCTGCGTGTTCGACCTCGATCCGTCCCGCGACGACGAGCCGGACGTGCTGCGCGCGGCGGCGCTCGACCTCCGCCGCCTCCTGCAGGAGCTCGGCCTGCCGAGCTGGGTGAAGACCTCCGGCTCGAAAGGGTTCCACATCGTCGTTCCCCTGGACGGTAAGGCGGGCATGGGCGAGGTCGCGCGATTCGCGCACGTGGTCGGCGCGCTGGCTGTCGCTCGGAATTGCGATCACCTCACGCAGGAGTTCAGCAAGGCGGACCGCGGCGGGCGCATCCTGGTCGATACCGGACGGAACGGATACAGCGCGACGTTCGCGGCGGCGTATGCCGTTCGCGCAAAGCCCGGCGCGCCAGTTTCGGCGCCGTGCACCTGGGAAGACATCGAGCGCGGCGCGATCGGCCCGCGGTCGTTCACGCTGCGGACGATGGCCGCGCGCGTCGCGGAGAAGGGGGATCCGTGGGCCGACCTACGCAGGCACCGCCGGTCGCTGCGGCGCCCGATCCAGCGGCTGCGCCGGATGATCGGCGAGTAGGGGATCCGTGTCACCAATCACCAACTCCCAACGCGCGTGGCGGTCAGCGCCCGCACGTCCCGGCGGAAGCCGCCTCACCAGCCGGTTTCGGCCACACGTTGTCGCCCGGATTCCGATCCGGAAAACGGCAGCCCGGGTCGAGCGTGATCGCCGTGATCGTGCGCCCGCCGAAATCGAGCGTTGCATCGAACGTGCGGCTTCCGCCGAACCAGACGTCCACCGGCCACGTCACGACCGCGGTCGTCGCGTCCACCATCGTCGCGTTCGACATCGGCTTGAGGGCCGGTCCTGCGGCGGCGAACTGCACCCTCAGCACGATCGGCGAGGGCATCTGTCCATCCTGCCGGACGGTGACGGTCGTGCGCGCGCCATTGGTGGACACGGCCGCGATGGAGCCGTTCACGGCTTCGGTGGTCCACAGCCAGTAGTACCAGAACCAGCCGAGGTCCTGGCCGAGCGCGTTGTTCATGAAGAAGACGTAGTCCCAGGGAGACGGGTGCTTGAAGCTCCACGCCTTCGTGTACTCGCTCATGGCCCGCTGGACCGCGGCGTCGCCGACGACGCCTCCCAGCATCGAGAGCATGAGCGGCGTTTTCGTGTAGGTCTGGAAGCCGTACATCGTTCCGGCGTAGTTGGCGGCCCACATCATGGGCGGCTCGTCTTCGTTGCCGCTGGTCTGCCCGTACCGCTGGCCGAGGCCGTCGAGGTTCGGCGGCTCGCCGCGCGCGTCGGCGTCCGAGAGGATGTTCATGTACTGGTTGAAGCCCTCGTCCATCCAGCCGTATCGGGTCTCGTTGGTGCCGACCATCATCGGCCACCACTGATGCGCGGCTTCGTGGTCGGCGGCCCCCTGATTCGAGTTGATGACCATCGGGTACTCCATGCCGGCGCTCGGGCCGTCCTGGAGCGTCAGCTGCGGGAACGGATAGGGGGCCCACAGCTTCGAGTAGAACTCGAGCGCGTGCCGCGTGATGGGGCCCGCGTTGGCGAACAGCTTCGCGCGCTCGGGCAGGTGGACCATGTGAATGGGGATCGGCCCCTTGCCGGGGATCGTCGCGCGGGTGGCACGCCAGACGTAGTTCTTTGCCGTCGCCCAGGCGAAGTCGTTCACCATGTCGGCCACGAAGTGCCACACGAGGCGATCGCCCGGCGCCGTGGATTGCCCTTGTCCCACCTCGTCTTGGCCGACGATCGTGATCACCTCGTCCGACTCGAGGACGCGCGCCAGGCGCTCGCGCGCCTTCGCGGTCAGCACTTCCTGAGGATTCTGGAGGACGCCGGTGCCGCTCACGATCCAGCCGCCCGGGACATCGATTCGGACGTCGAAGCGTCCAAAGTTGTTGTAGAACTCGGCGGGGCCCAGGTACGGGCTCGTATCCCACCCGCGGAGATCGTCGTACTTGGCCACGCGGGGGAACCACTGCGTCGGCTGGAACAACGCGTCGTCCCAGCGCTGCGTCATCCGGTGGCCGCGGCCGTCGGGCCCGCCTGGGAGCTTCGTGCGCCACGCGAGGTCCAGCTTCGCGGTGGACCTCGCCGGAATCGGCTTGGCGAGCGTCACCCGGGCAACCGTTTGATCGAGGCCGGAGACGCTCAGCGTGCGTTGTGCATTGCCGCCGCGGCCCCGGCCGGCGGAGGGCCGCGCGGCCGGATCCACCGCCTCGCCGTTGACGCTGATCCGCGTCACGACCATTCCCTCGGTGTTCTCGGCCGGCACCGAGAACCCGCGCGGGACGAGGCCCCTGTAGATGTTGTGATCCAGGCGCAGCGCGATAGCGGTCAGCTCATCGGGGCTGTTGTTGTGCAGCGTGATGGTCTCGGTCCCCGTGATCGTCTGGGTGGAGGGATCGAGCCGTGCGCTGATCGCGTAATCGGCCTGGAGCTGCCAGTAGTTGGGCCCCGGCCGGCCCGTCCTGTCACGCGTTCCGGCCTCGAAGGCCCGCTGGATCGAGTTGGTCAGCGGCACGTCGCGCCGGATGGCACGAGGGACAGTATCGGCCGTCGAGCCATGGCCCGCCGGCCCCGACTGGGCCGTGATCGACGGAGGCTGAACGCCGAGGAGCACGAGAGGAACGACGAGAATCGGAATCAGGGCGATGCGGCGGATCATGGAGCTTCTCCAGGTTGACATCCGGACGATGAACCCGATCAGGATACCTCTTAAGCTGAATCAAACGGAGGGCGCGTTTCTTCCAGGCCCCGATGCCCCGTTTTCCGCCAGCGGACTCCCGCGGCGGTCCCAGCGTTGGTCCCTTCACCCCATTCGCGCGCCGGAATGCCGGATCCCGGACCCCGACCCAGGATCCCGGCGCTCGAAGAGACCATTGACGCCGTCGCCAGGACCTGTAGTATCATACCCCTCAACTGTTCAGGGGTAGGCGCATGCTGTTCGGACTTCTGCCCGGTACGTTGGACGTCCTGGTGCTCAAGGCGCTGTCCGAGTCGCCGAACCACGGCTACGGCGTCGCGCGCTGGGTGCGCAAGGCGACCGCGGGCGAACTCGTCGTCGAGGACGGCGCCCTCTATACGGCGCTTCACCGCCTCGAACGCCGCGGAATGCTGCGCGCCGACTGGAAGCCGAGCGACACCAACCGCCGCGCGAAGTACTACGCGCTGACCGCGAAGGGCCGGCGGGTGCTCGACGAGCAGACGCGAGCCTGGCGCCGCAGCGCCGCCGCGCTCTCGCGCGTACTCAACCGCGCACCGCGGAACGCTTAGACCCGGAATTCACTTGAATTGGGATGAATTCCGGCTGTAGCCCTGAGTCATGAGTGGTGAGCTCTCAGTAGTCTCCGCGTGTCAGGAACTCCTCAGAACTCATGACTCACAACTCAGAACTACTCAGCGCAAGTGAAGCTCGGGGTATGTCATGCGTGACGAGCCGCGTACCCGCGCCGAGCGCGAGATCGACGATGAGCTGTCGTTCCATCGCGAGTGCACGCTGGCCGAACTCAGGGCGAGCGGCATGGACCCCCATACAGCAGAAGTGGAGGCGAGACGCCGGTTCGGCCCGGACGCCAGGCATCGCCGCCGCCTCGTGAACATTGAAGTCCGCCGGCAGGCGGGCGAGAGAAGGAGGGCGGGCATGGAGGTGTTCACCGGAAGCCTGCGATCCGTCGTGCGGGGCGTGAGGCGCTCGCCCGGCTTCACGCTCGGCATCGTCGCCATCCTGACGCTCGGCCTCGGCGTCAACGCGATCACGTTCGGGCTCGTGGATCGGCTCATCCTCAGCGGTCCGGCGGGGGTCCAGCGCTCTGGTGAGCTGCGGCGCATCGTCGTACACCGCCAGAGTCGCGGCGGGGCCGCCGTCGCGACCACCGAGCTCGGCTACCTCGACTACCGCGATCTGCTGAGTGCCGGACAGCTCGCAGGCGCGGCGGGCGAGACCTCGACCCCGCTCCTCTTCGGTTCCGGCGAGAGCGCCGAGCGCATCCAGGCGAGGCTCGTCACGGCCAGCTACTTTCCGCTCCTCGGCGTCGAGCCCGAGGTCGGCCGGTTCTTCACCGCCGATGAGAGCGAGAAGGAGGGCGCGCGGATGGCCGTGCTCAGCCATGCGTTCTGGCGGCGGCGCTTCGGCGCCGACCCGGAAGTCATCGGCCGCGTGATGTCCTTCGGGTCGAATCGCTACACCGTGGTGGGGGTCGCCCCGCGGTACTTCACCGGCAGCGCGGTTGCACGCGTGGACGTGTTCCTTCCTCTGGAAGCGGCGTCCGACGAAGTGGTTGAAGGACCGTGGCGCACCGGGCGGAATCTCCGATGGATGGGCGCGATCGTTCGCCTGCCGGCCGGCGCGAGCGGGGGGGCGGTCACCGCGGAGATCACGACGCGGCACCGGCAGGCCTACGCGGACGAATCGGCCGCGGGTCCCCCACAGACTTCCGGCTCCGAGACGGGGAAAGGCGAGGGTCCTTTCCCACGGCTGGAGCTGGCGCCGCTCAACGCTGTACGCGGGACGACGGCGGCCGGCGAGCTGGGTGTGGCGGCACTCGTCGGAGGCGTGGCCCTGCTCGTGCTGCTCATCACCATCGCCAACGTGGCGAACCTGTTCCTCGCGCGGTCGCTCCGGCGCCGTGATCAGATCGCCATCCGCGTGGCGCTCGGCGGCGGCCGCGCCCGACTCGCCGCCGAGCAGGCATTCGAGGGCGCGCTGCTCGCGCTCGCCGGTGGAGCGGTGGCCCTTGTCGTGGCGGTGCTCGGCGCACGCCCGGTGCAGACGCTGCTGTTTCCGGAGGTCCTGTGGCTCGATGCCCCCGTCAATCTCCGCGCCCTGCTGTTCATTGCCCTCTGCGCAATCACGGGCGGGGCGCTCGCGGCCGCGCTTCCCATGTGGCAGACGGGCCGCTCCGACACGATGGTCTGGCTGAGGACTGCCGGCCAGCGCGTGTCGCGCACGCGGACTCAGGGTGCCATGCTGCTGGTGCAGGGTGCACTGTCCGTGCTGCTGCTCGTCGGCGCCGGGCTCTTCGTCCGGAGCCTCGCGCGTGCGCAGTCGCTCGACCTCGGCCTCGACACGGGGCGCCTGCTGGTCGTGTCCGCGCTGCGCGGCCAGACGCCGCCCAGGCCGGATTTCCGCACCGCGCTGCGCGCGAGGATCGAGAAGATCCCGGGTGTCGAGCGCACGACGCTCGTGGCCGGTACGCTGCCGTTCGTGTCCAGCTGGGCGATCCGGGTGAACGTACCCGGCCTGCCCGAAAGGCCGAGGGTCGACGATGGCGGGCCGTACGTTCATGCGGTGGAGCCCGGCTATTTCGAGACGGTCGGCTCGTCGATCGTCGAGGGGCGTCCCTTCACACGGGAGGATCGCGAGGGCGCTCCCCTCGTGACGATAGTCAATCGCTCGATAGCGAGGCTCTACTGGCCGGGCGAGCGGGCCATCGGCAGGTGCCTGCAGATCGGTTCCGACAACCCGCCGTGCTCCACGGTCGTCGGAGTTGTCGAGAACACGCGGCGGCAGGAGATCGTCGAGGGTGAGTCGCTCCTCTATTACGTGCCGATCCAGCAGGCGCCGCCCGACCTCCGGAACTCCGGACGCCTCCTGATCCGGGCCGCAGAAACCGATACCGATACGATCGCGCGCCTTTCCGAGACCATCCGGCGCGAGGCATTGGTCCTCGAGCCGGGTCTTCGCTACGTCGCCGCGCGCGCGCTGGATGACGTGATTTCACCGCAGCTGCGCTCGTGGCGTCTTGGTGCCGGCCTCTTCAGCGTGTTCGGCCTGCTCGCGCTTGTCGTCGCCGCTGTGGGTCTCTACAGCGTCGTCGCATTCGACGTCGAGGGCCGCCGGCGCGAACTCGGCGTGCGCGCGGCGCTCGGCGCCTCCTCCAGCGCGATCCTGCGCCTCGTGGTCGGGGACGGCCTGCGTCTGGCTGCGGGCGGAGTGCTGCTCGGCCTGGCGGCAGCGTGGCTGCTGGCGCCGCAGCTCTCCGGCCTCCTCTACGGCGTGCCTCCCCAGGATGCGACGGTGTTCGGCGGGGTGGCGATCGTCCTCGTCGCGGCGGCGCTGATGGCCAGCGCCGTCCCCGGGTTCAGGGCGGCGCGGATCGATCCGAGCCGGGCGCTCCGTGATCAGTGAACAGGAGATCAGGAGATCAGGAGGAGGACAACAGGAGCTCAAGAGATCAGGAGAACATAAGGTAAAGAACCCAGGAGATCAGGAGGTTAGGAGGTCAGGAGACCAGGAGGTTAGGAGGTCAGGAGACCAGGAGGTCAGGAGGTCAGGAGGTCAGGAGGTCAGGAGATTCGGAGATCGGGAGGATGTTTCTTCTTGAGGTAACGGTCCGGATGTTCGAGCCGCCTCAAGCCGGCACGCAGGCTGGTTGCGTTGAAGTTCAGGATCAGTCCAACAGGGCAGCCGCTGAGTTTCAGGTAGGTAATCACCTGTGCCAGATGCAGGGGATGAATCGACTCGACGGCCTTCACTTCGACGACGAGCGTGCCGTCTACCAGCAGATCCAGCCTGAGATGGTTGGCGAGGAGTTGTCCCCGATACGTCAAGGTCATGTGCCGCTCGGTTTCGAACGGCAGGTCCGCAGCTCTCAGCTCGATCTCCAGGCAGGTCCGGTAGATCGATTCGAGCAGCCCCGGCCCGAGCGCCCTGTGCACCGCGATTGCACACCCGATCACCCGCTCGGTCAGTGACTCCAGCGGATCGGCGACGAGTGGATCCACGCGCCAGGGTATTGCAGGAATCGCGCCGGCTAGATCTTCTGAGACCTCAACCGGAACCGCTTTCCGCGGCGCAGAAACTGCCACGGTCGTCAGGCCGGCCGTCATCGGTTTTTGCCATCCCCCCCTCGTACAGCAGGAGGGCAGAATCAGCTGCCCTGGTCAGAGCTCCGAGTGCCTCGCGAGGCAGTGGACCGCTCGAGGGAGTCACGGAAGCGGACAACCTCAAGAGCGTGACGCGTCAGGCCGGGTCCACGGCCGGACGCTCATCCGTCGCTGGCCATTCCAGGCTCCCGAGCGCCGGCGATCATCTGGGATCCCCGCTCTCCTGACCTCCTGACCTCTTGCCTCCTGACCTCTTGCCTCCTGACCTCCTGCCTCTTGACCTCCTGACCTCCTGGCCTCCTGGCCCCCTGGTCTCCTGACCTCCTAACCTCCTGGTCTCCTGACCTCCTGACCTCCTGCCTCGTGACCTCCTGACCTCCTGGCCTCCTGGCCTCCTGGCCCCCTGGTCTCCTGACCTCCTAACCTCCTGGTCTCCTGACC
>DATIEW010000088.1:0-5432 GCA_035455585.1 Vicinamibacterales bacterium
ACGGGAACATTCCGCTCTGACGGTCAGGTCGGCATCGGCCACATCAACCCGGCCATCCCGGTGACCTGCGCAACTGCTACTGGGACGTGTCGTGGCGGCAACGATGGAAGGCGCAGGTCCGATCTTCTGCAGGACCTTCGCTACGCCGCCCGACAACTGAAACGCTCGCCCGGGCGCTTCGCTCGTCGATCCCAACGTGGCCCTAGAGGGCACTTGTAGCTGAACCTCTCGAACCTCTTGCATCAAGCCAGTCAGGGACGCGCGTAGTTGGGCGACAGGTAAATCAAGCGCCCGCGACGCTGCGCTAGTTCGGCCTCGCCACCGGCCAGGGCACCACCGGCTGCGCCCGCTCGAAGTAGTCCGCCCGGCGGTGGCCATGCACCGCCTCCGATGACGCCGGCGACAATCGCTGCCCCAGCTGTGCCGAGGCAGTTCGCGCTGTGCCGAGAGGGCGGGTCCGATAACGGCGATTCCGTTAACCGGGGCGAAGCGACTGCGAAACCGCGTTCATACCGCCTATCGTCCGCGCCCCTCGCCGGCGATGGCCGGCGCCGATCAGCGATGCTGGCTCGTGCCGGCTGGCCGGTGGCGGCGCTGATGACGGCGGCGGCGATCGTTTCGTTCGTGCGCGCCCCGGCCATGCCCGATGCCCCAACGATGCGGGTGGCGTCGATCGCGTCTCCGAGCGGCACGTGGTTGGGTCCCTTCGCGGTATCTCCCGACGGGACGAAGCTCGCGTTCACCGACGTCGGGATGAACAGACGGCTGTGGGTCCGGACGCTCGATCGCGTCGTGCCTGTGTCGGAAGTCCTGCCCGGCATCGAGGGCGCGACCAACCCCTTCTGGTCGCCCGACGGCCGGCAGATTGGCTTTTTTGCGGGCGGCCAGTTGAAGACGGTCGACCTGGCGGGCGGCCAGCCATCAGTCCTCGGTCCGGTCACGGGCAACAACCGGGGTGGTACCTGGAATGCGGACGGCGTCATCCTCTTTGCACCGGACCTGCGCGGACCCATCTATCGGATCTCGTCCGAGGGCGGTCCCGTCACGCCAGTCACGGCGCTGGATGACGACCGGCGTGAGAGCACGCACCGGTGGCCGTCGTTCCTGCCTGACGGACGCCACTTCGTCTACTTCGTCCGTGGTTCTTTGCCGGAGCACGTCGGCATCTACCTCGGCTCGATTGACGGGCCGGGCGCGACGTTTCTCGCGCCGGCGTCCAGCAATGCCATCTTCGCGCAGCCGGACCGGCTGCTGTTCGTTCGGGACGGCGGCCTCATCGCGCAGTCGTTCGATCCGGAGCGCCAGACGGTCGTGGGCGATCCGACGCGGATCGTCGCGGAAGTCGGGCACTCACTGGCGTACAACCTGGGTGCGTTCTCGGTTTCGGGAACCGATGTGCTCGTGTACGGCAGCGCCGATCGTGCACGACCGACGTGGTATTCGCGCACCGGTATCGAGCTGGGCGTGGTCGACGAGCCGGACGAATACACGCACATTGCCCTTGCCGACGACGACGCGGCGTTCACCGCCGAACGGCCGGACGCACGAACGGGTGCCAACGACATCCACGTCTTCGATATGGCCCGCGAGCTCTTCACGCTGTTCACGTCCGATCCGGGCAGCGACTATCGGGCCGTATGGCTGCGCGGCAGCCGGCAGATCGTCTGGGCCTCCAATCGTTCGAACGTCTACGAGCTGTACCGGAGAGACGCCGCGGCCGCCGGCGGCGACGAGCATATTCCTGCGAGCGGCGCGTCGAAGTATCCCAACGATCAGACGCCAGACTTGCGGTACCTCCTGTATGAGGCGGTCGGCGCCGCATCGAAGTCCACGCTCTACGCCCTCGACCTCACGGGATCGACTGGTGCGTTTCCGCTGATCGGATCCGCGTTCAACGAGTGGCAGGCACGCGTCTCGCCCGACGGGCGCTGGATTGCCTACGTCTCCGATCGCGAGGGTACCTTCGAGGTACACGTCGTCGACGCGCGGCTGGCGCTGCGACCCGACCGTCCGCCCGGCGCGACGGAGATGCCGAGCAAGCGGGTCTCGAGTGGCGGTCCAGCCGCTCTGGCGAACCGACGGGCGAGTGCCGGAACTCTACTACCTGTCGGCCGATCGGAAGCTCATGGCAGTCACGATCACGGCCGCCGGCCCGTCGGTCGCGAACCCGCTCTTCACCACCCGCATCCCGGAGGTCGGCATCGCGAGCTATCACATCGCGGTGAGTCGCGACGGTGAGCGCTTCCTTGTGGTGACACCGGTGGCCGAGCGCTCCGAAAAGACGGTCGTCTTTGGCTGGAGACACCTGCTGCGGCCCTGACGCGCGCCAGGGTCGGGACTTCACCGGCCGTACGGACACCGCGGCGTTCCCGCGTCGCCGACGGCGCGTTACCGCCGCAGCCGCGACTGCCAGTTGACCAGCAGCGTGAACGTCCGCATCTCGTCGCCTGTCGGCAACGCAGGCAGCAGAAACCGTCCGTCCGGCCCGGGTCCGGTGTAGTAGTTACGCTGCGGCTTCGGACGAGGCGGGTCTGGCTCCGCAATCAGAGCCGCGGGACCCACCGGCCGGACACCGTCGCCGCTGATGGCGACCGGCAGCGCCAGGAGCCTGAAGGCGCCATCCTGGGCGTAGATCTGGCGTCCATCGGCGCTCCACACGGGCCATTGCCAGAGATCGGCGGACAGGGGATGGACCGGGCCGCCGGACGGAAACGCCGTGACCGCCAGCTGGGGCCGGCCATCGAGCAGGCGCCTGAACGCCATCCAACGGCCCGAGGGGTCGACGTGGCCGGCGCCAACCCCCTCGGGCCAGCTCACAACGACCTCCGGATCGCCGTCCGGGGCGCCGTCGCGCATTGGCAGCGCGAGGATGCCCTCGTCTCGAGACGTGTAGATCAGGTAACGGCCGTCGCGCGACCAGTCGGTGGGCGTCTTGGCCGCGTCACCGCCAAGGAGCACGCGTTCGGCACTCGGGTCGGCCGTCGAGCGGATGAACAGATCCGCCGCACCACCCGCGGCCTCTTGGCGCTGGAACACGATCCACGCGCCATCCGGCGACCAGACCGGCGCGGCGTCATTCCCCGGGCCTGTCGTCAAGGGCGCCGGCAGGCCCGTCGCCAGGTCGAAGATCCAGATGTTCCCGTCTCCGGGGCTGGCCTCTCGTCCGATGGCCAGGCGGGTGCCATCGGGAGACAGGGCCATCATCGAGTAGGCGCCGGCGGGAAGTGCGGGTTCAGGGGGTCGCTGCGGGCCCGGCGCGTACCAGCTCGGGACCATCGGCGCCTGCCGGTCGGTATACGAGCGATACGCGAACATCCCGGTAGCCGACGCGTCGAAAAGCGCCCGTCGGTTCCCGGGCCCCACGTCGTCCACGAGCGCGAACGGCGATCCGGTGAGCCGCCGCTGCTCGAGGTCGAGGGGCTGCGCGAACACGGTCGTGTCCCGGGCGAAGAGGACGTAGCCCGGATCGACGAAGCGGACCTGCGCGTACGACGCGTCGGTCAGGCGGATGGGAACCGGATCATCCAGGGACGCCAGCATCACCGCGACCTGTGAGTTCGCTTCCAGAAGGCAGTAGAGGAAGTGCCGGCCGTCCGGCAGGAACAGCGGCGTCTCGACGTTCGGCCGCCGATCGAGCGCGCGCGCGGGTCCGCTGGCCGCCGCCGTCAGGAACAGCCCGTCTCGAGACGACAGAAGAATCTCGTCGTGCTGATTCCACGTCCCGCCGTTCCCGCCGGGAATCGCCGTCACCGTCCGGATCGTCCCCGTGGACAGATCCAGCCGACGCAGCTCCCTTTCGTCCGGCCGGCCGGAGAGAAACGCCACGTGACGATCGTCGGGCGACCAGAACGGCGCGAGCGCGCCCCGCGTGCCTGGCAGCAGCCGGGTGGAGCTGTCCGACAGGCGGCGCAGCCACAGGCCACCGCCCTCGTCCGAAGAGCTGCCCATCTGGAACACGACCGACTGGCCATCGTGCGACACGGCTGGCGGCCGGCCAGCGATATCGTAGGTGTCGGACGGAAACTCCAGCTTGAAGGCAATCTCCGGTCCGGTTTCGTCCGGCGATCCGCGCATCGCGAAGGCCGTGATGAGCGCGGCCATCGCCGCGGCGGCGGCCGCCCACGCGAGGATCGACCGGTGGCTGCGCGGTGAGGTGGCGGGAATGTCTGCCGCGGAGCCGGCGGCGATGAGGCTGCGCAGGTGGATCGCGACGTCGTGCGCGGCTTGATATCGGTCGTCCGGGGCCTTGGCCAGACAGGTCGCCACGAGGTGGTCGAGCCCCGGTGGTGCCGCCGGCTCGAGCGACGACACGGGCGGCGGCTCGTCCCTGAGGATCGCGCCGATCGTGCCCGCCGGCGTGTCGGCGACGAACGCCCGCCGGCCGGTGGCCATCTCGAAGATGACGCAGCCGAGCGCCCAGATGTCGGTGCGCGCATCGACGCCGCGACCCTCGACCTGCTCCGGGGCCATGTAGGGCAGGGTGCCCACCGCCAACCCCGCTTCGGTCACCGGGGGCGGTGTCGTCGCGGTCTCAGCCTCGTCCTGCCACGCCGCCGGCACCGAGTCCTTCGCGAGGCCGAAGTCGAAGAGCCTCACGCCGGAACTGCCCACCATCACGTTGCCCGGCTTCAGGTCGCGATGGACGAGGCCGTGCCGGTGCGCCGCCGCGATGGCGTCAGCTAACTGCGCGGCGAGCCGGAGCACGTCGCCCGGCGGAAGTCGTCCCCGTTGGAGGCGCTCTGCCAGCGTCTCGCCGGTCAGCAACTCCATGACGAAGTAGGCCACCGGATCGTCGTCCGGTGGCATGGTCACGACGCCGACGTCGTACAGGGGACAGATATGCGGGTGAGAGAGCGCCGACAGGGTGCGGGCCTCCCGATCGAACCGCGCGCGCTGAGCCGCATCGAGCGTCACGGCGGCTGGCAGGGTCTTCAGGGCCACGTCGCGGTCGAGCCGCGTATCGCGCGCCCGGTAGACCTCACCCATCCCGCCAGCGCCGATGGCAGCGACGATCTCGTACGGACCGAGGCGGGTGCCTGGCTGCAGCCGCATATGCGTTCGCGTGTGGGGAGCCGAGCCACATTATAGCTCCGGCGGGCTCGCGCGCCGGTGCGGTCGCGGCCGCCGCCCGGAACGGCCGGCCGCTGACGTTCACCGACCTGACGAAGCTCGGTTCGGCCCTTCAGTCGTCGCCGTCTTCCAATTGACGATGACGTTGATCGTCTGCTCGACGGCCGCGGCGGTATCGCGCGCGCGCAGCACCAGGAACCGCTGGCCGTCACGCGTGACCGCGTACTGGTCGATGCCCATGACCGGCGCCGAGAGGGGCGTCTGAAAGAGCTCGACGGGCGCCGCGAAGTCCAACCCACCAGAGGGTTGCGGCGTGACCGCGACGGATATCATCATGCCGTCCGGCGTGAGATAGAACAGCT
>DATIEW010000089.1:0-3865 GCA_035455585.1 Vicinamibacterales bacterium
CTGGGGAGCGGACGGCACGATCGTCTTCGGATCGGCCGGTCTCTACCAGGTATCGGCGGCAGGTGGCCAGCCGGAACGGCTCACAACAGCCGACCCGGAGCAGGGGGAGGTCGAGCACCGGTGGCCTGAAATTCTGCCCGGCGGGCGCGCCGTGCTGTTCACCGTCTGGACCGGCAGCGTCGACCGTTCCCGGATCGCCGTCCGTTCGCTCGCGACCGGAAGGCAGGACGTTCTGATCGACGGGGCCAGCCACGCCCGCTACCTGCGCGATGGCTACCTCGCGTACAGCCTGAGCGGCGCGCTCATGGCTGCTGCCTTCGACCCGGAGACCCTGGCCCTGACCGGCGAGCGCGTGCCGATGCAGGAAAGCCTCGACACGTCGGTCAGCGGCGCCGCAGACTTCGCCATCACCCGCGACGGCACGCTGGTCTTCGTGCCAGGCGCGGCGGGGCCCGAGCGCGGCCTGGTCTGGGTCGATCGTGAAGGCCAGGTCTCGTCCTTGATCGAGACCCGGGAGGATTACTGGCTCCCCCGGCTGTCGCCCGACGGAAACCGCCTGGCCGTGGGGATCGGCAGCGACCTCTGGGTGTTTGCTCTTGGCCGCCTGACGCGCACGCGCATCACTTTCGGCAGTACCAGTACGCTCTTCCCCTATACGTGGTCGAGCGACGGGAGGCGGATCACGTTCAGCAAGGTCGAGAAGAAAGTCGGTCTCGACATCTATTCGGTCTCCGCGGATGGCACGGGTCAGCCGCAGCTGATTGCCGAGAGCGAACATCGTCAGTGGGCGACGTCCTGGTCGCCCGACGGCAATACGATGGCGCTGTACGAACAACATCCCGTCACGCAGCGCGACATCTGGATCCTGCCGGGGAAAGGCCAGCGCACCGCGTTTCTCGCGACCCCTTTTCAGGAGCGTGCCGCGAGGTTTTCTCCGGACGGACGCTGGCTCGCGTACGTGTCCAACGACTCGGGTCGCGACGAAGTCTACGTCCGGCCGTATCCCGGCCCGGGAGAGAAGATCACGGTCTCGACCGACGGGGGATCGGAGCCGGTGTGGTCGGCGAACGGGCGCGAGATCTTCTATCGGAACGGAGAACGGATGATGGCCGCGCCGATCGAGGACGTTCCGGCGTTCGCGGTCGGGCGTCCGCAGCTGCTCTTCACGGGCGGCTTCGATCCCGACCGAGGGTCGGGGAGCGCGAACGCCAGCTACGACGTCACGCGCGACGGGAAGCGCTTCGTCATGATCACTCCCCCCGCGGCCTCGTCGCACATCATCGTCGTTCTGAACTGGGTCGAGGAGCTGAAGGCCCGGCTGGCGGCGCGCTAGGTGCACAGACTCGCTGGCTCTGCGTTGAGAGGGACTACAGGCATGGTCATTGGAACTCTGACATCCGACCTTCGTTACGGCGCGCGCAGTCTTGTGCGGGCGCCCCTGTTCACCCTCATGGCCATCGTTACCTTTGCGCTCGGTGTCGGAGCCAACGCAGCCGTGTTCAGCGTCGTACACGCCGCGTTGCTCAGCCCCCTTCCCTATCCGGACGCCGATCGGCTGGTCAGGGTGTGGCCCGAGCGTCCCTTGAGCGTCCGCGAGTTCATCCAGCTTCAGCAGGAGACGGCTGCGCTCTCGGGCGTCGCGGCGAGCAGCGACGAAGTCTTCACCGTCGGCGGAGATGGTCCCGCCGAAGAGGTTGCAGGAGCGGCGGTCACCACGGACTACTTCACGCTTCTCGGCGCGCGTCCCGCGCTCGGCCGGCTCTTTACGGCGGGAGACTCAATCGCGGGAGCCGATCCCGCCGTGATCCTCTCGCACGAGTTCTGGGAGCGTCGATTCGGCCGCGACCCGTCGGTCGTCGGTCGCCGTATCGCGATCGGCGGGCAGGGCACCGCCGAACGGCGGGTCGTCGGGGTGCTCACGCCCGACTTCGCCCCCGCGTCCTTCCGGCATCGCGTCTGGGTACCGGTTACCATCGACCCGAACGACGAGGTGTCCTACTCGCATCAGGCTTTCCTCGCCGTGGTGGGGCGGCTGCGGCCATCGATCCCGGTCAACCAGGCATCGGCGGACGTCAAGGCGTTCGCGGCGCGCCTCCGGCAGCAGACCCCCGAGGCCTTTTCCGAGGCGCTCGTCGCGCGAGCGGGCGTCGTGCCGCTCCAGGCGTATTACGTGCGGGAGGTACGCTCGACCGTCTGGCTGCTGGCTGGCGCGGTCGTCTTCGTCCTGCTCATTGCCTGCGTCAACGTGACCACCATGGGGCTGGCGCGCGCGGCGGGGCGGTCGCGTGAACTGGCCGTTCGAGCTGCGCTCGGCGCGTCGCGTCGCCGGCTGGTCGGGCAGCTGCTCGTCGAGAGCGCGATGCTCGGCCTGGCGGGCGGTCTGGTCGGCGCCGGCCTCGGCCATCTCGCTGCGGGCGCCGTGGCCGGACGGCTCGAACAGCTCGTGCCCGGAATGGTTGTCGGGCTCGATTGGAAGGTGCTCGCGTTTGCGCTCGCGACGGCCACCGCCGCGGGAGTTGCCGCCGGCGTGGTGCCGGCGATCCGCGCAAGCCGTCCGGCGGCCGGACCGCTTCGGGCCGGCGCCGCCACGGCAGATCGACGACGCCGGCTCGTCACCCACCTCCTCGTCACGACCGAAGTCGCCGCCGCCGTCGTGTTGACGGCCGGCGCCGCGCTCCTGATCGAGAGCATGAGGCGCCTGCAGGTCGTCGACCCCGGCTTCGAAAGCGCTCGCGTCCTGTCGCTCCGCGTACGGCCGCAGGCGGCCCGCTATCCGGATAACGCACGCCTCGTCGCCTACTATCGCGACCTCCTTGATCGGCTCGCCAGCGTGCCGGACGTGGAGGCCGCCGGTGCGATTCATCTGCTCCCGCTCGCCGGCGGCAACGTCAGAGTGCTCTACGCGGTCGGCGGCAGGCCTCTCGCGGCGGGCACGCCGCAACCGTCGGCAAACTACAGGATCGTCACCCCCGGCTATTTCCGGGCCATGGGCATCCCGCTGCGAAGCGGCCGGCTGTTCGGACCCGACGATCGCGAGGGCGCTCCGCCGGTTGGGCTGATCAACGAGACCATGGCTCGTCAGATCGACGCCGCCGGCAACGCGGTGGGACGCCAGCTCGTGGGGGACGATGGGGAGGTGTGGTCGACGATCGTGGGCGTCGTTGCGGACACGCGCCAGTCGTCCCTCTATGACGAATCGAGTCCCGAACTCTATCTGTCGTACGCGCAGGCCGGCGAGTTCCTGTCGTCGATGTATCTCACCGTCCGAACGCGGCGGGATCCTGCGTCGCTGGCCGATCCTGTCCAGACCGCGCTGCGGAACCTCGACGATCAGGTGGCGGTGGCCCTTGTTCGGCCCATGGCCGACGTGGTACGCGAGTCGCTGAACGCGTCGCGGCAGGTGACCGGACTCTTCGGTCTGTTCGCGGCACTGGCGCTGGCGCTGGGTGCGGCCGGGGTCTACGGCGTCGCCAGCCAGGCGGTCGCGCAGCGGACGCGGGAGATAGGCGTTCGAATGGCCCTGGGTGCTTCGCGCACGGCCGTGTTCTCCCGTGCGACGAGAGAGGGCCTCGCGCCAGTCGCGTACGGCTTGATGTTCGGGCTGGTCGGGTCATTCTGGCTCGAGCCGCTGCTTGCAAACCGGCTCTTCGACGTCGCGCCAGGCGATCCGGTCGCGACTCTCGCCGTCGCCGGCGTGCTGCTGCTCGTGGGTGCGGCCGCGTGCATGGTCCCCGCGCGGCGGGCGTCGCGCGTCAGTCCGATCGAAGCGCTCCGGTGCGATTGAGGTAAGGGCCGTGCGGTCCGCCTAAGTGCTGCCTTTCATGATTACGGTGGCATTCGGCCGCCGATGCATCCCGCGCCTCCA
>DATIEW010000090.1:0-2838 GCA_035455585.1 Vicinamibacterales bacterium
CGCCGGCGCCGGGCAGGCGGCCGCGGAGTGGCGCCACACCGGCGACCTCGAAGTAGCCCTCCGAGGCCATCACGGCAGCGACAACGCGCCGCGTGCCGCGATCTTCGAGCGTCGCCGATCCGATCGTGTAGGCGCCGAGCGCGACGAGATCGGCCGCGCGCGCGCGGTATTCCACGAACGCGGGGTACGAGCTGCTGCTGTAGTAGCCCCGGCGCGTCTCGTAGCGGTGGACGAACACCAGGCGGTCAGGATCCGACACCGCGACGGGCCGGAGCAGCGCCGCCCTGTAGACCGAGAAGACCGCGCTCGTGGCGGCCAGGCCGACGGCGAGCGTGAGCACGACGGCGGCAGTGAACGTGCTATGACGGCGGAGCGCGCGCGCGACGAAACGTGCGTCCGAGAGGATGCCCGGCATGACGGCCTCCGTGGTGTGCCGGGAAGGATGCAACGCGCGCGCCCGGACCGACTCGGAATTCGCACGAATGTGGCGGGTTATGGCTGCCGGAAATCCGGCACCGCTCCGGAGTGTCCGCGCGGGGGATCGAGCAGCGCGTGTCCGGACGGAACGGACAAGCGAAGTGGATTCTGGGGTCAGGTCGCCTTCCGGCGGAGCCAGCGGACCACGGGGCCGAGGATCATGCCCGTCACGATTCCTGTCGGTACGACGAACGGAGCATCGCCACTCGCCCAGGCGCCCTTGGCCAGGAAGACCGCCGCCGAATCCAGCAGGCCCATGCATGCGCCCCAGGCGACGCACCGTCCAAGGGACGAGTCCCGCGTGACCACGGCGCTGATGAGCACCGCGATCGTGATGCCGCTCAACGTGCCGGCCAGCGTAATGTACCCGGGATAGGGTTCCCCTGGGTCGAAGTAGATGCCGACGGCCCCGAGAAACCCGAGAACGGCACCGGCACCTGCGATTCTCTGCATTCGAGCTAGACCCGGCGTTCGACGTCCAACGGGTCCACGCGATTACAGCGAACTCAGAGCCTTCTTCAAGTCGTCGGCGTTCATCACGGGCACGAACTCTACCGACGCATCGGCACCCTGAAACAGGACCTCTGCGATGCGTGGAATGTCGCTGGGCTCCTTGAGGTCAAAGAAGAGCACTCCGCCGCGCTCGCCTCTATCCGCAAGAAAGTATGCCGCTTCAGGCTTCGTCTTCGCAAGAACGGATTCGATAACGGTCCCCATCGAACCGTCCTTGACCATTGCGTTACCTTTGCCAACAGGCACCGTCCAGCGGAGCATCATACGCATCGCATCCTCCTTGTTATCATTCTTGTTATCACTGCCACGACATTCACGTCAGGCCCCAGCCTATACCGCGACACAGCACGGCATGAGCCGCCGCGTGACGAGAACGGCGCGCTCTGCGCCCTGCAAGGGCCTCGCCCTCTGACGTCGGCTCCACAACAATATCAGGCGGCCGCGCGCGCAGTACTCGACAGCGTTGCCTGGCGGCGGCCGAAGGCCGTCCGCTGCGTGGGCTTGTCCGACGGACCTGACCATCGTCTGGCATCCTGAGAATCGTGATCTCCTGATCTCCTGCTATCCTGTCCCCTCCTCCTGATCACCTGATCTCCTGCTTACTGACCGCCGCGCGTCAAAGCGCATCGAAACCTACCCGAACGGCTGGCCGATGGACACCGACTGCCTCGTGAAGAACTTCGGCCCGTCCGCCGTCATGTAGAGACAGTCTTCGAGTCGGATGCCGAACTCGCCCGGTATTGCGATCATCGGCTCGTCGCTGAAACACATGCCCGGCGCGAGCGGGGTCTTGTTGCCCTTGACGAAGTTCGTCCACTCGTGGCCTTCGAGGCCGATGCCATGGCCGGTACGGTGGGGAAGACCCGGCGTCTTGTAGCCGGGGCCGAAGCCGGCAGCTTCGATGACCGCGCGCGCCGCCGCGTCCACGGCCTCGCAGGGCGCGCCGATTCTCGCGGCGGCGAACGCTGCGTTCTGCGCCTCGAGCTCGATGTTCCACACGTCGATCTGCCGTTGGCTCGCCCGGCCGAGCACAGTCGTGCGTGTGATGTCGGATCGATATCCCTCGCAACCGGTGCCTCCGTCGACGAGCACGACATCGCCTTCCCGCAACTTCTGCGGTGTGATGCTCCCGTGCGGGAGTGCCGACCACTGGCCGACCTGAACGCTCGCCGAGCCGTCGAATCCCAGTGCGCGGAACGCCGCCGCGATGTTCGCCGACAGCTCTCCCTGCGTCATGCCCTCACGCATGGTCGTGAACGCCGCGCGGTAGGCTTCGATGGTGACGTCGTTGGCGCGCTGCATCAGCGCAAGTTCGGTCGGGGACTTGTACATCCTGCACCCGGCCGTCACCGGCGTGGCGTCGGCGATCGTCATCGCCGGTGCAGCCTTGCGCACGCCGTCGGCGATGAAGAAGCGGACGCGCTCCTCCACGCCCACCCGGTCGAATCGGGCGCCGCGATCCCTCACAATGGCCGCGATGAGCGCGTATGGACTCTCGTCCTCCTCCCAGGTGCGGACCTCCGTACCGAACGTGATGAGCTCGAGCGCACGCGATTCCTCGAACTTCGGGCAGACCCAGGCCAGCTCGCCGCGCGCCGGGATCACGACGCCGAACGTGCGCTCGCTCTGCCCCCAGCGCGTGCCGGTGTAGTAGAAGCACGTGGCCGTGCCTTCCATGAAGATGGCGTCGAGCCGCTCGCGAACCATCAGCTCCTGCGCCTTCGCGATCCGCGCGAGCCGCTCGCCGCGCGAGATCGGTGCGATGCCGTCGGTCATCGGCCTCAGCGCGGCGATGGCCGCCGGCGTCCCACCGGCCTCGGACGGCCCAGGTGCCTGCGCGCTGCAGCC
>DATIEW010000091.1:0-11454 GCA_035455585.1 Vicinamibacterales bacterium
GTACCACTCGATCTCGCGCAACAGCGCCTGCGCATCGAACAGCACGCCGTCCTTGATGGTCCACTTCACGCCGCCCATTTCCGCCTGTCGCTCGCGCGGGACGATGCCGTAGAAGCCGTAGCCCCGGCCGTACAAAGACCCGCCTCCTGCAGCAACTCCAGCTCGCGTATCACGCCGATGCCGCCGATGTCCCCCTGATCGCTCCCGGCGGTGAGAAGCCCGCCGCGCCGATGGAACTCCAGAAGGTATTTCATCCAGATGGCGAAGAACTGGCGCCAGGCTACCTCATCGGACGTCTTCCACTCGCGGTGATAGCGCCGTGCACGGACTCGTTCGGCGTCCACGAGACGCCGGCGGGAATGAGTGTCTGGAAGAAGGGAAGCGTGAGCGCGCGCGAGAAGTCCCGGTTCATCTCATAGGCCGCCATGGTCGGGTTCCAGTTGGTGCCGTTCCTGATCATGGTGTCCAGGAGCGCGAGGATGCGTTCGGGGTGCAGGCGGTCGGCTTCGGACCAGATGCGGCCGGCCCAGCGGAAGCGATCGAGCTCGTCCCAGTAGTTATAATCCGATGGAAAGCTCTGGGTGCCTTCGAACGCCGATTCGGGCACGCCGTAGAAGTGTTCGATGCTCGTCACGCCCAGGCTCGAGGCGACCAGGGCGCTCGTTTCCGATACCTTGAGGTCGACCATGACCCGCAGGCCGTGGACGCGCGCTTCCTGCACGATGGCCTCGAGGACAGCAGGAAGGAACGCCGACTGGCGTGGTCAGTTCGCGTTGAGCACCCCGACCGGATCGGCGAGCGCGGCCCGTCGCGCGGCCGCGAACGCGGCCGTCACGCCAGTCGCCAGCAGCACCGCGCAGGGGACGACGTAAGCGGGTGGGTCGAAGCCCTGGACGCCAAATACCTGGCTTCGCAACACGCGGGACAGTGCGGCGCTGCCGACCAGGCCGACCGTCGTTCCCATTCCCAGGAGCAGGACGCCCTGGCGCAGGAACAGCCCGATCACCGCGCGTTCCGATGCGCCGAGCGCGACGCGGATGGCCACCTCTTTCGATCGCTGTTGCACGGCATAAGCGGTCACACCATAGAGTCCGAGCGTCGCGAGAAGGCCGGCCATGGCGCCGAAGCCGGTCAACAGCCACGTCAGGAACGTCGTGCCGGCAAGCGTACGGTTGTCGCCGGCGACCAGCCGCGGGGGGTTGATCACGGCATCCGGATCGATCTCGGCGGCGGCGCGCTGGAACAGATCGACGAGCCACGGCGCCGGTCGGCCCGTGCGGACGTAGAACGTTCCGAATCGTCCGTCAGGCGTTCTCGCTGTGTAGAAATCGCCCTGATCGCCGTCGTCGTACGTCTGCCGGACGTCGCCGGCAATCCCGACGACCGTGCGCCACGGCCCGGCGTTCGAATTTCCCTGGGTCTGTTCCACGGCGCGCACCCGCCTGCCGAGCGCGCGGCCATCGGGCCAGAGCCGTCCGGCGAGCGTCTCGCTGACGATGGCGACCGATGCGCCGGTGGACGCTTCCGGGGACGTGAACTCGCGGCCCTGACGGATGGGGATGCCCATGGTCACAAAGTACCCGGCGCTCACGCCGATGGCGCCCGCGCTGCTCCCCGCGCCGGCGGCTTCCGATTCGATGAGGTGGATTGGCGGGGGAACGAATGGCGGCCAGCTGCTGAACACGACCGTCGATCCGGTCGCCTCGGACACGCGGTCTGCGAATCGCTCGTGGAACTCCCGATAGGCCGCGGCATCCGGGTAGTTTCGTGCCCTCAACATGATCCGCGACCGACTCAGCCCGTCCGGCCGGAAGCCGAGATCCGTCGACAGCATCTCGACGACGCTGCGGACCATGAGTCCGGATCCGACGAGCAGCACGAGAGAGCCCGCAATCTCGAGCGCGATCAGACCGCTGCGCAGCCGTCGCATCGAGCGCCGCTCGCTCGCAACTCTTCCGTCCTGCTGCAACGCATTCCTCAGCCCTCGTCTTCCCGACGTCAATGGCGCGAGCGGAAGGGTCACCACGATGAGCAGGCCGACGCCCGCCACGACGAGCAGCACGGTTGTATCGATGGAGATGCCCGACGGGTTCGGCGCCGGTCGGCCGAGCTGCGATTCGATGAGCGGCGAGGCCGCGCGGAGCAGCAGGGCCGTCATGGCCATTCCCGCTCCGAGCGCTGCCGTGCACAACAGAGAGGTTTCCGCGACCAGCATCCGTGCGATGTGACGCCACCCCGAGCCCAGCGCCAGGCGGACCGCGATTTCCTTCTGCCGCTGCATCCAACGGAGCAGCAGGAGGACGGTCACGTTCGCGCAGGCGATCACGAGTACAAGGCTTACGGCAACCGCCACACCGAAGAGGATTGGCCGGAGATCGCCGATCCAGCGCTCGTGCGCGGACTCGAGTCGAACGCCGGTCCATTCGGGTGGAATCGGCGAGGTGGCCGCCAGCCGCGCGGCGTCGGTGAGCCGGCGCTCGGCCGCCCCGGGCGGGACGCCCGCCCTCAGACGCACCATGTAGGCCCGAAGCGGGGCAGGGTACGGAACGAGCAGCTCGATGGCTGTTCTATCGCGGCCGAAGTAGAAACCGGGCGCGAGCACACCGACGATCTGGAACGTCTCGGGCCGGCCGGGCCGAGACTCCGGTTCGGTCCGAATCGATCGTCCGATGACCCCTGGGTCCGATCCGAACCGGTCGCGCCACAGCGAGTGCCCCATCAGCGCGACAGGTTCCGATCCGGCCACGAAGTCCGGCTCCATCAGCCCTCGTCCCAGCGCGACCGACACACCGAGTCCGTCGACGAATCCCTGTGTCACCCTGAGCCCGTGCAGGGCCAGCGTATGACCGCCACCACCGAAGTAGAACGATTCCCCGGCAGATGCGATCGGGAACTCGACGATGTCCTCGACCGACGACCAGTCCAGCCCGGTCATGCCGTGCGGCTCCCAGGGTCCGGGCGGTGCGTACATGACATGGTAGAGGCGGTCCGCCGCCGCGTAGGGCAGCGATCGGATGAGGTAGGCGTTGACGACCGACACCGTGGATGCGGCGAGCGCGAGGCCCAGAGCGATCGACAGGATGGCGGTGAGCGTGAAGACAGGCGTGCGGACAAGTCCGCGGGCCGCAAACCGCAGGTCTCGCACGAGATCGTCGAGCCAGGCCCAGCCCCACACGTCGCGCGACTGTTCGCGGAGCCGCAGCGTATTGCCGAAGCGTCTCGGGTCGCCGACCATCGCCCGATGCGCGTCCATCTCTTCCTGGAGGGCGGCCTCCAGACGCCCGCGATTGAGCCGGTACCAGATGCGCCGCAGCCACTCGCCGATGTGGGGCATCAGTTTGGTACCGAGAATGCCGTCACTCGAGAGGGAGAACGCGTTGAACTCCCGATTTCCAACCCCCAACTCCCAAGGCAGCCTCGGACGAGCGGCAGGGACGACCCGGAAGGGGAAGGTTGGCAGTTGGGCGCTGTCATCGTGCGGTTTCTCACGCGGTGTCGAGCACGGCGCCGATGGCCGCGGTCACGCGCTGGTAGTTGGCGCGTTCGAGCTCCAGCTGTTTCCTGCCGGCCGATGTCAGCCGGTACACGCGCACGGCACGTCCGGTTTCCGAAACTGCCGGCGACGCCTTGACCCATCCCTTGAGGAGCAGCTTTTGCAGGGCCGGATAGAGCGAGCCCTCCTCGACGCTCAACTCCTCGCGCGACAGCGCGTGGATGCGCTGCGCGATGGCGTATCCGTGCAGCGGTCCCGCTGCCAGCACTCGCAGGGCGAGCATCGTCAGCGTCCCAGGCGGGAGTCCGTCTTCACGAGGCATAGTTTATCGATGCCTAGTGTACCCATCGCCTCCGGGGGGTGTCAACGCTGATCGCTATCCGGAATTCCCCTGATGCTCGGCGCTATGTCGAGGGTAACCGGGATGGCCGGGTTGATTTGGCCGCCGCCGACCTGACCGTCAGAGCGGAATGTTCCCGTGCTTCTTCGGCGGGTTCCTGTCGCGCTTCGTTTCCAGCCGCGCGAGCGCGTTGATGAGCCGGACCCGGGTCTGTCGGGGCCGGATCACCTCGTCGATGAACCCGCGGGACGCTGCGACGTAAGGATTGGCGAACTTCTCGCGGAACTCCTCGACGCGGCGGGCCCGCGCCGCCGCCGGATCGGCGGCCGCCTCGAGCTCGCGCCGGTAGAGCACGTTGACCGCCCCCTCCGGACCCATGACCGCGATCTCGGCCGTCGGCCACGCGAAGTTGACGTCGGTCCGGATGTGCTTGCTCGACATCACGCAGTACGCGCCGCCGTACGCCTTGCGCGTGATCACCGTCAGCTTCGGCACCGTCGCTTCCGCGAAGGCGAAGAGCAGCTTCGCGCCGTGCCGGATGATGCCGCCGTACTCCTGGCGCGTGCCCGGAAGAAACCCCGGCACGTCTTCGAACGTGACCAGCGGGATGTTGAACGCGTCGCAGAAGCGGACGAACCGCGCCGCCTTGACCGAGGCGTCGATGTCCAGCGTGCCGGCGAGATACGCCGGCTGATTCGCGACGACGCCGACACTGCGGCCGCCGAGCCTGGCGAACCCCACGATGATGTTTCGCGCGTAGTCCCGATGCACTTCCAGGAAGGCGCCCTCGTCGGCGACCGTCCGCACGAGGTCGAGCATGTCGTAGGGCTGATTCGGGGACGCCGGCACGAGGCTGTCGAGCGCTTCGTCCTCGCGATCGACCGGATCGGCCGTCTCCCGCCGCGGCGCGCCGTCGAGGTTGTTGCCGGGCAGATAGCCCAGCAGCTCGCGGATGAGGAGCAGACACTCCCGGTCGTCCGCCACGGCGAAGTGAGCGACCCCGCTCGTCTGGCTGTGGGTCGTCGCGCCGCCGAGTTTCTCCTTGCTCACGTCTTCGTGGGTCACCGTCTTGATCACATCCGGTCCGGTGACGAACATATAGCTCGTCCCTGCGACCATGATGTTGAAGTCGGTGATGGCGGGCGAATAGACGGCGCCGCCGGCGCACGGCCCCATGATGGCCGAAATCTGCGGGATCACGCCGGAGGCGAGCGTGTTGCGCAGGAAGATGTCGGCGTAGCCGCCGAGCGACAGCACGCCTTCCTGGATCCTGGCGCCGCCCGAATCGTTGAGGCCGACGATCGGCGTCCCCATCTTCATCGCCAGGTCCATGACCTTGACGATCTTGGCGGCATTGGTCTCCGACAGCGATCCGCCGAACACGGTGAAGTCCTGCGCGAAGGCGTACGCCGGACGGCCCTCGACACGGCCCGCGCCGGCGACGACCCCGTCGCCCGGGACGACCTGCTCGTCCATCCCGAAGTCCCGGCAGCGATGCGTGACGAGCTTGTCGACCTCCTCGAACGTCCGGCGTCGAACAGCAGCTCGATGCGCTCGCGCGCGGTCAGCTTGCCGGCCTCGTGCTGCCGCCGCAGGCGGTCCTCGCCGCCGCCGCGCTCGGCCCGCCGCTCGAGCTCCTCGAGGTGCCTCAGCGTGTCCATCCGGCCTAGGCCTTCACCGCCTGCGCCTTCTCCCAGTCCTTCAGGAAGCGCTCCAGGCCGACGTCGGTCAGCGGGTGCCGGAACATCGCCTCGATGACCGCCGCCGGGCAGGTGCAGATGTCGGCTCCCAGCCGTCCGGCCTCGACGACGTGCATCGGATGCCGCACGGAGGCGACGAGCAGCTCGGTCCGGAACTCGTAGTTGTCGTAGATCTCGAGGATCTCCTTGATGAGGTGCATCCCCGGAGTCGAGACGTCGTCGAGCCTGCCGATGAACGGGCTGACGTAGGTGGCGCCCACCTTGGCGGCGAGAAGCGCCTGCGTCGGCGAGAACACGAGCGTCACGTTCACGCGCAGCCCCTCGGAGGTCAGAGCGCGGCAGGCCCTGACGCCTTCCTTCGTGAACGGCACCTTGACGACGATGTGCTCGTCGATCGACGCGAGATCGCGTCCTTCACGGATCATGCCCTCGGCATCGGTCGCGACGACCTCGGCGCTCGTCGGCCCCTGCACGGTCTGGCAGATCTTCTTGAGGAGCGTGCGGTAGTCGCCCCCCTCCTTCGCCAGCAGGGACGGGTTCGTCGTGATCCCGTCGATGATGCCGAGCGGCACCAGACTCTCGATCTCCTTCAGATTGCCGGAATCGATGAACAGCTTCATGGCACGCCTGCCTTTGTGAGAACGATCGGAAGCTACTCAGAACTCAAAACCGGATTGCTCAGCTCCCCCACCCCCTCCACCTTGATCATGACCCGATCGCCGGCTGCCAGTGGGCCGATGCCGGCCGGCGTGCCGGTCGAGATCACGTCACCCGGCAGCAGCGTCATGACCGACGAGATGAAGGCGATCAGGCGGTCGATGGAGAAGATCAGCTCCCGCGTGGAGGAGGCCTGTCGCCGCGCGCCGTTGACCCACCCTTCGACCCTGAGGCCCTCTGGCCGGTGATAGTCCAGGCCAACGGCCACCGAGGGGCCGATTGGGGCGAACGTGTCGAACCCCTTGGCGCGCGTGTACTGGATGTCCTTCGACTGCAGCTCGCGCGCCGTGACGTCGTTGACGCACGTGAGGCCCAAGACCGATCGCGCGGCGTCGCGCTCGGACACGTGCCTGGTGCGTGTGCCGATGACGACGCCGACCTCCGCCTCGTGATCGACGCGGCCCGCGCCGCGTGGCAGCACGATCGCGGCGTCCGGGCCGATGACGGCGGTGGACGGCTTGATGAAGATCATCGGCTCGGCGGGAAGCGGCTTGTTCTGCTCCGCCGCGTGATCGCGGTAGTTGAGACCCACCGCCACGATCTTCGACGGCGTCACCGGCGCCAGCAGGCGATGACCCGCCGGCGCAATCCGGGCGCCGGGTTCGTAGCCGTCGAAGATGTCCCCCTCGACGAGACGCCACTCGCCGTTCTCCTCGACGGCGTGGCGCGGCGTTCCATCGACGTCCATGCGGTAGAAGCGCTTCATCGGGCCGTGACTTCCTGGCGGGCCGACTGCGGGCTCGCGTTGGGCGGCGTCGCCGTGTCGACGGCTATCACCGCGTAGACATAGCGCACGCCGGAGGTCGTGCTGGTGTCGCGGTACGTCGTCTCGCGAATCGGCGCCGGCGTGAGCGGCTGCAGTGTGTCACCGGGCGCCTCTCCGCGCAAGACCACGTATCCCGCGAGATCGGCTTCGGTGTTGGCGTTCCAACTCAGCTCGATGCCCTCCGCCGCGGCGACCGCCTGGAGCCCGCGCGGCGCTTCGGGCGGGAACACGTCGCGCGGCGTCACGCAGGAAGCGGCCGACAGCTCGCTCTCGATCTGGACCGATTGCACGAGGATGACGCTGCGCACGGCGAAGCACTGCTCCTCCCCCATGGCCGCCGGATGCTCGTACGTCTCGCCGGCCAGCGGGGCCGCGTTGAGCGCCAAACCGTCGCCCGCCGGACGGTAGACGTTGAAGCTGACGGCCGGCCCGCCCGGCTCGGTCACCGGCGGCTGCCACTCGACCATGATGCTCCGTTCGGTGGGCCGGGCCGCGACGCCCGTGGGTGACGGGGGAGGAGCCACGAGCGGAACGCCCAGACGCCCGGCCGGCGGGCCGGGACGTCCCCCGTGCGACACCCCGCGAATCGCGTAGACCCTGGCGGGGTAGGACTCGGCGGACGCTGTGAGCGGCTCGGCCGGTGGCAGCTCGCCTTCACGCGCTGCCGGCTTCTGCGGGACCGGCGGCGCGCCTCCGCGTCCCGGCTCCGCGGCCGGTGGACCGGGCCCGCCCGCGATGGCGACAGGCTTCAGAGTCTCCGGCGTCAGCGTCTCCGTGAACGTGACCCGATCGCCGGGGCCAGGGCGCGTGTCGCCAGTCGGAAGGGGCTCTTCCCCTTCCTCCGGCGCCGGCCTGACGGCAAGCGTGCCGACCAGGTTGTCTCTCGTCAGCAGATCCCGGTTCGCGGGCCCCGTCCCCCCCCGGCATGATCGTCACGGCGTAAATCTCGATACGCTCGAGATCGACGCGGCCCGGACCATTCTGGTTTCTCGTCGGCAGGACGAAGCGAAGGTGGACGGTGTCGGCTGCGCGGCGCGCGGTGATCTCGCTGACCGGCGCCGGCACCAGCCGCAGCGGCGGCAGCGGAGGTCCTTTCTTCCCGCACGCGATGCCCCCGGAGGCGGCCAGCACGGCGCCGAGCAGCGCGGCCGTCGCTGCGCCGCGCGCGCTGCCACGCGAGCCTCGACTCACAGAACGTACCGGGACAGATCTTCGTTGCGCACGATGTCGGCCAGCATGCGATCGACGTAGGCTTCGTCCACCGTGAGGGTCTTGTCCAGCAGGTCGGGGGCGTCGAACGAGATCTCGTCGAGCAGCTTCTCCATCACCGTGTGGAGCCGCCGCGCCCCGATGTTCTCGGTGCGCTCGTTGACCGTGGTGGCGAAGTCGGCGATCCGTTCGACGGCGTCGTTCGTGATTCGAATGGAGACGCCCTCGGTAGCCAGCAGCGCCACGTACTGTTTGATGAGCGCGCCTTTCGGCTCGGTGAGGATCCGCACGAATTCCGCGCGCCCGAGCGCCTCGAGCTCGACGCGGATGGGAAAGCGTCCCTGCAGCTCGGGAATGAGGTCCGACGGCTTCGCGACGTGGAACGCTCCGGCCGCGATGAACAGGATGTGATCCGTCCGCACCATGCCGTACTTGGTGTTGACGGTCGTGCCCTCGACGATCGGCAGGATGTCGCGCTGGACGCCCTCGCGGCTGACGTCGGGCCCATGGCCGCCTTCGCGACCCGCGATCTTGTCGATCTCGTCGATGAAGATGATGCCGGACTGCTGGACGCGCTCGACCGCCGCGCGCGCGACCGTGTCCATGTCGACGAGCTTCTGCTCCTCTTCCTGCGCGAGGACCTCGAGCGCTTCCGGCACGCGGAGCTTCCGCTTCCTGGTCCGCCCCTGGAAGAGCCCGGGAAGCATGTCCTTCACGTTGATGTCCACCTCCTCCACCGACGAGCCGGTGATGATCTCGAAGGAGGGGAACGCCTTCTCGCGCACGTCGATCTCGACCTGTTTCGAGTCGAGCCGGCCGTCGCGAAGCTGCTCGCGGAGCTTCTCGCGGGTGCGCTGGACGGGCTCGCGCGCGGGACCAGCCTGATCCGGGTAATCGGGCGGCGGCGGCATCGGCGGCAGCAGCACGTCGAGAATGCGCTCCTCGGCAGCCTGCCGCGCCTTCTCGCGGACCTCGGCGACGCGTTCCTCGCGGATCATGTCCACGGCCAGCTCGGCCAGGTCGCGCACCATCGACTCGACGTCGCGACCCACGTAGCCGACCTCGGTGAACTTCGATGCCTCCACCTTGATGAACGGGGACTGCGCCAGACGCGAGAGCCGCCTCGCGATTTCAGTCTTGCCGACGCCCGTGGGGCCGATCATGAGGATGTTCTTCGGCGCGACCTCCTCGGCCATCTCGGGAGGCAGCTTCTGTCGGCGCATGCGGTTCCGCAGCGCGATTGCCACCGCGCGCTTCGCCTGCACCTGGCCCACCACATACTTGTCGAGCTCGGCGACTATCTGGCGCGGCGTGAGCGACTCGATGGTGGAGGCGGCGGTTTCAGGCAGATAGATTGGCATGCACGCTCACAGTACCTCGATGGTCAGCTGCGCATTCGTGTAGATGCAGATGCCCGCAGCGATCGTCATCGAAGCCTCGGCGATGGCCCTGGCGTCCAGCTCCGTGTGACGCGCGAGCGCCTTCGCCGCAGCCATCGCGTACGCCCCGCCCGACCCGATCGCTATGATGCCATCGTCCGGCTCGATGAGATCGCCGTTTCCCGAGAGCAGGTACGTGGAGCGGGTGTCCATGACGATCAGCATCGCCTCGAGGCGCCGCAGAAGCCGGTCGGATCGCCAGTCCTTGGCCAGCTCCACGGCGGCGCGGTCGAGGTTCCCGCGATACTGCTCGAGCTTTGCCTCGAAGCGCGAAAACAGCGCGAAAGAGTCGGCGGCCGAGCCCGCGAAGCCCGCCAGGATCCGATCGTTGTAGAGACGCCGGATCTTCCGCGCGTTGTGCTTGAAGACGGTGTTGTCGAACGTCACCTGGCCGTCGCTCGCCATCACGGTGGCGTCGCGATGGCGCACCGCCAGGACGGTGGTCGCGTGGGTCATCCAAAAGGCGAGTGTATCAAAATCAGCGCTGTCCGCGATCCAGGACGCCTGCCACCGGGAGGGGACAGGACAAAACCGGGAATCGGGCGTAGAATGAGCCCTGGCAGGCGGATCCGCAGGTGTCCGGGCTGGCAGCACCGTTGCTTTCAGTTCAGTCAAAGATCTAGCCGCAGCCCCAAGGAGCTTCCTCATGACGCGCCACCACATCACCATCGGGGCTCTTGCGATTGCCTTTACGGTCGGTACCGCACCGGCGCTCGCCCAGGACCCACCGCCCCCGCCGCGCGGGTCCTCGGGTGGCGAGCGGACCGGGTCCGCGGCGGCCCGCGGGGGCGGTGGGGCGGAATCGCGATCCGGGGGCGGCGAGGTCAGATCGGCAGGCGGTGGGATGAGCGGCGGCAGCTCGATGGGCTCCTCCTCCAGTCCATCGGCGCCGTCCTCATCCGGACGCTCAGCTGTTGACGCGCCCGCGAGGATGCCGACCCTCGACGCGGACTCGCGGTCCTCACAGCAGCGTGCGCCCTCGCGGCGCGGCGGCGGCGGCCAGAGCACCGGTACCGCGGTTCCACGCGGGTCGAGCGGCAGCCCACGCGGGGGCACGGCGTCGGCACCGCGCGGAGGCTCGTCAGGTGGTTCGCGGGGAGGGTCGGCGGCCGTGCCGCGAGGCGGATCGGGCGGATCGAACGACGGGAACTCCGGATCTCGAGTCCGGTCCGGTGGCACCGGCGCGGCAACCGCATCGGCTGAACGGGGCGACGCGCCGACGCGGCGCGCGGTTCCGATCTACAGCCGGCCCCGCAGCGGGCAGACGGTCACGGGTCAGGCGGTCGAGCGTCGCGTGTCAATCGACGGCCAGGGGAACATCTACTATCGGCCCTACTATCCGTACTACCCTTACTACTATCCCTACGGATTCTGGGGACCGGGCTACGGCTTCGGCCTCGGCTATCTCTACTACGACCCGTTCTGGTACGGCGGTTTCGGCTACGGCGGCTACGGATACGGCGGCTATGGATACGGCGGCTACGGAGCGACCTACTACGGCAGCGGAGGCTACAGCCAGACGTACCGCGATACGGGGTCGCTCCGCCTGAAGATCAGCCCGCGCGATGCCCAGGTCTTCGTCGATGGCTACTTCGTCGGCAGCGTGGACGACTTCGATGGGATCTTTCAGAAGCTCACGCTCGACGGCGGAACGCACCAGATCGAGATCAAGGCCGACGGCTACGTGACCGAGCAGTTCGAGGTGCTCATCACGCCGGGTGAGACGGTCACCTACAAGGGCGATCTGAGGCTGGTCAAGTAGTTTTCAGGACTTCTTCCTGCTGAAGAAC
>DATIEW010000092.1:0-8139 GCA_035455585.1 Vicinamibacterales bacterium
CCAATCGTGGAAGCCCGTCGCCGAGCCGGCTGCGTTGCGGCGCGATGCGAGGGACCGATTGCCGCTGGAGTTGGTAGCGACAGCAGGTCGAACGCGCAGACGCATGCAGTCCGCCGAGCGACATGCCCTTCAGTGCTTGACGCCGCCGACCGCACGGACGTAGTGTCGTCGGTATGCGGATTCTCTCGGTGCGCTGGATCGTCGCTTGTGCCGCCATCGCAGCCGCGTGCGGCGGCAGCTCCGACGAGACCGCCACCGCCGTCACCGGCGAGGAGTACCTCGCGAAAGTCCAGGCGTTTCGCGACAAGCACGAGGCGGACTATCGGCGGGACTACGTCTCCATCGCCGGCCTGCACTTCCTGGAGCCGGGGGTCCACGCGGTGGGTAGCGGCCCCGGCAACGACATCGTCCTCTCGGCGCGCGTGCCGCCGACGATCGGCCGGATCACCGTGGGCGATGGCTTCGTCCGATACGAGCCAGAGGAGGGAGTGACCGTCCTGCGGCGCGATCAGCCGGCTACCGCTCCGATCGTCCTCAAAGAACCCGGGAGTCAGCCGGCAGACGAGATTGTCATCGGAGATGTGAGCCTCGTCGTCCACCTCAGCGGCGAGCGGCTCTCGCTTCGCGTTCGCGACCCCGGCGGGGAGTACGCCACCGCGTTCCGCGGCTTCACGTGGTTCCGTGTCGATCCGTCATATCAGGTGACCGGCCGTTTTATCCGCGATCCAGAACCACGGAAGGTCACCGTAGTCAACACGTTCAACGACCTCACCGAGTACACCACGGAGGGCGTCGTCGAGTTCGACCTGCACGGCCGGACGCTGCGGCTGCGTCCGTTCACGACGAGGCCGGGCCGGCTGTTCTTCGTCTTCCGCGACGCGTCCGGCGGTGAGGAAACCTACAAGACCGCGCGCTTCCTCTACGCGGATCTGGCAGACGACGGGACGACCGTGCTCGATTTCAACCAGGCCTACAATCCGCCGTGCGCGTTCAATCCGTACACGACGTGTCCCATTCCGCTGCCGGAGAACGCGCTGCCCGTGAAGGTGCTGGCTGGCGAGAAGGCCTATCCAGTCGAGGTGGCGTTGCCAGGCACGAAGTCATGAGCCAGACGGATCTTTGAGATTCAGCCGCACGTGTTCATTGTTCATCTGGAAGGTTTCTGATCTCCTGATCTCCTGTCTGGCCTCCCGCCCGGAGGGCCCTCATCGGCACCACGAGCATCGTGTACAGGCCCGCCGCGATCCAGAGATTGACGTGGATGCCGAGCCACATGGAGCCCATGACGGCGAGGATCGAGGCCATCACCCCGCACGCTCCGTTGACGCCCCACATCCAGGCGGTGACGCGATCGGAGTGCCGTCCGAGCAGCCGCAGGCCGATTGGGAAGCAGAAGCCGAGCGCGAACGCCAGCGGCGCCACGAACAGGGTCACGACGATCGTGCGTCCCGGCAGCCCCCAGCCGACGGTCGTGTCGATCGCAGGCTGCAGCAGCAGCGTTTCCACGAGGACGGCCAGGCCGATGCCGATCGGCAGCCGGGCGAGGCGGCTGGATCGTTCGACGTCGATCCGTTCGGACGCCAGGCTGCCGAGTCCGGCCGCGAGGATCATGAGGAAGAGGATGATCGAGAACGTGTACGTCGGGTGCCCGAGGTAGACCGAGAATCGCTGCAGGAACGGAATCTGGATCAGCATGAACCCGAGGCCGATGATCGCGAAGTACGCGAGGGCGCCGGCGAAGACGCGCGGCGGCAGGTCCGGCCGCCCCGTGACGCTGAGCGGCCAGGCGATGATTGCCAGGACGAGAGTCGCAGCAACAAGCGCGAGCGCCAGGAGCGTGTTCGTGGCGGTGAGATTGCCGCTGATGACCTCGGAGCTCCTGGATCTCTGAGCCAGGAAGACGCCACGGGGCTTCAGCATGTTGAAGAAGAACGGGCGCCGGTCCGTAGGCGCGGTGAAGTCGAAATACGGGTCGCGCGTGGACTCCTCGAGCACCGGGTGCGACGTCGCGCTCGCGATGCGCCGCAGGCGATCGTCCCGGCCTCGTGCCCATGGGGCGACCTGGACCTGGAACCCGAACTCGGCGGCAAGGCGCTGGATGGTCGATGCGTCCTCGTCCGTGAAGGGCGCGCGCGTCGTCAGGAGCGTGGCGATGCGTTCGCGCGTGACGAGGATCAGATGGCGGCGCGGTTCGGCGACGCCCAGGTCAAGGAGCGATGCCACCCCGAGCGACAGCAGTCGCGTTGTCTCCGACACCGCCTGCGGATCGTACCAGCGTGACACGCTGAACACGCCGGTCGGGGTGAGGGCGCGGAGGAACACCTGCCAGGCGTCCCTCGTGTAGAGGCCGTTTTCGGTGAGGGTGAACGCACCGGCGCCGGTTGCGGCCCAGGTGTCGATGAGCGACATCTGCAGCACGTCGAATCGTTCGCGCACCCGCGTCAGATAGGAACGCGCCTCGTCGTGCACGAGCGTGACCCCGGGACGCCCGGCGATCTGCGCGAAGTCGCGGTACCGCCCCTCGAGTGCCGAGACGAGCACCGAGTTGATCTCGATGCCCGTGATGCGCGGGTTGCCGGCCCAGATGGCCGTCAGCACGTCGCGCCCGCCGCCCACCCCGATGACGCCCACGTCGCCGCGCCGCAATCGGTACGGCAGCGACGTGACGTCGTACTGGACCCAGTCGAGCGACGAGGGGTTGCCGTCCCACTTCGTGATCACGGTTCCGGCCTCGCCGTCGATGACGGCGAGGGCGTGGGTCACGCGGACGTCCGGCGTGTTGGCGGCCGGCCCCCAGAAGAACGCCCGGCCGTCGCCGGGCACCCGCACGGTCACGTTCGAGTGGGCGTTCCAGGCCGAGTGGTCGATGGCCTGATCGTCCGCCCAGAGATTGCGGCTCTTCGGATAGATCACCCCCAGAGGCCGTTCGGCCATGGCGTTGGCGGCCGCGGCGACGGCGAGGAGGAGCGCGAGGCGGACCGCCGGTCCGCTGCGGCGGCTCCCGTACCGTGCAAAGCACACAGCGCCGATGGCCGCCGCGGCGCCGCTGGCGAGCGCAGTCGATGTGATATCGGTCTGCTGGAGGAGGAGGATGATGGTCAGGCATCCCACTGCTGCACCGATGAGATCCGCGCCGTAGAGAACGCCGATCGGGGCCCGGGTCCGCGTCAATGCCAGCGTGACGACGACACCAGAAAGCACGAACGGGATCGTCAGGACGAGCGTGGCAATGGCCAGTGCCGCGAGTTCTCCGGGCGAACCCCCGCGGATGGAGGGGAACGGGATCACCAGGTTCGCCACGTGCGAGATCGGGAGCGCCAGTGCGAAGGAGGTCGCGGCCGCCGGCAGCACCCGCGCCGCGCGCTCGGGCGCGAAGAGATCGCCGCCGACGAACACGAGCACGGCGCCGGCCGCCATGCCGAGCATCGCGACCGACACGGCGAGAAACGACAGGTGGTACCAGGCCAGTACTGACAGCAGGCGCGTGTCGAGCACCTCCAGCATCAGGGTGGCCAGCGTGATGAAGAAGAGACCTGAGATGAGCCAGCCGGCTCGCGCGGGTCCGGAACGGTCAGGCACCTGGACCAGGGAGTGTAGCCCGCCGGCTCACCTGATTTCATCCTTTTTCAGCACCGGCTGATGCTTTCCATCGCGGGGACCCGCGATACTCTGAAACACGCCATCCGGCAGGCGGGCCGATAATGCTCCGGCGTACACCCGTCACCGGGTACGATTCGAAAAGGCGTTGAGTCTCACGGGGAGGACGTCGTGACTGCCGCATTCGACAAACTGCTGCTCTGGAGTCCGCGGATCTTCGGGCTCGCGCTGAGCGTGTTCCTCGGCCTGTTCGCGCTCGACGCCTTCAGTCCCGACAAGAGCTTCATCGAGGCGCTTCCCGGATTCGTCATTCATCTCGTTCCGGCGTTCCTGGTCCTGGCAATCGTCGCGGCTTCCTGGCGATGGCAGTGGCTGGGGGGTGTCACACTCATCGCGCTGGGGGTCGCGTACGCGGTGGCCGTCAGTTGGCGCCTCGACTGGGTTGCCGTGATTTCGGGCCCGCTCCTGGTGACGGGCGTGCTGTTCCTGTTCAGCTGGTGGCACCGCAGTCATCCACGCGTCGCGTAGCCCGCCTCCGCCCTTGACACTCTTATCCATCACGGATATATCTGACGTGGATAGTTTCTGGGAGTATCCGGGTTACCGGAGCCCACAGCGCCAGCGCACGTCGGATCGCGGCGCGCGTGGTCATTCCGGCATTCAGCACTCGACATTCAGCATTCTGGCCTGATGGTTACCCGTTCCGATCCTCGCGTCACTCCGCTGAGGCCGGCGGTCTTCCACATCCTGCTGGCGCTGTCGGTCGAGGACCTGCACGGGCTGGGCATCGCCGACGAGGTCGAGCGGGCGTCGGGAGGGATGCTGGAGCTCGGACCCGGCACGCTGTACCGATCGCTCGCCGAGATGGTCGATGCCGGCCTGATCCGCAGCGTGAGGGCCCCCGGCGATGCGGCCGATCCCCGGCGCAAGTACTACCGGATCACGGCGGCGGGCAGGACCTCTGTGGCGGCCGAAGCCAGGCGCCTCCAGCGTCTGGTGGGCGCCGCGCGCGATCGCAACGTGCTCCGGGACCCGACATGACGGCGCGCGCCGCCAGGTGGCACCTGCGGCTCTTCCGGGCGCTGCTGCTCGCGTACCCGGCGTGGTTCCGGAACGCCTACCGGGACGAGATGGAGCAGCTGTTCCTCTCGAGGCTCGCGAGGGCTCGTGGAGTCCGCCGCGTGGCGGCGCTGTGGCCGCGCGTCGGAGCGGACGCACTTTGGACCGCCATTGCGCTGCGCCGCGGTCGGACGGAGCTGCGCGCGGCACTCCCGCAGCGGCGGCGCCGGGCAGGAGGTTTCGACATGCTCGTACAGGACATTCGACACGGCGTGCGCCACCTGATGTCCACGCCCATCTTCACGCTAGGTGCGGTCGCCCTCCTGGCCGTGGGGATCGGTGCCAACGTGGCGGTGTTCACGGTCGTGGACCGCTTCCTGCTCCGGCCTCCGCCGTACGATCGACCGGACGAAGTCGTCTACGTCTACCAGGATTCGGATGATGGCGAGCCGAGCAGCGCCGCCTTTCCCGCCTATCGAGACATGGCGGAGCAGCCCGTGTTCAGCGCTGTCGCAGCCACCTCGCCGGCGCAGCTGTCCTGGGAACGCCCGGACGGCACCGTCGATGCGACCGTCGAGTTCACCACCGCCAGCTACCTCGCCGTCACCGGCCTGGAGATGGTCCGTGGACAGTGGTTCTCGCCGCATCACGATGTCGTCGGCAGCGAGCCGGTGGCCGTCGTCAGCGCCGCTGCGTGGCGTTCGCGGTTCGGCGGCGACCCGGAGGCAGTCGGCCGGACGATTCGTCTCAATGGCTCTCCAGTGACGATCATCGGTGTGGGTCCCGAGAGTCTCGGCGGGACGTTTGCCCCGGTTGTGACCGACTTCTGGCTCTCGATCTCCGCGGTGGCGGTCGGGGGGCAGTTCCGCGTGGGGAACCTGGACCGCCGGGAGGATCACTGGTACAGCGTCCGCGCCCGCCTGGCGCCGGGCGTGAGCGTCGAGCAGGCCAGAGCCGCGATGCAAGCGCTCGCGACGCGGCTGGGGGAGATGTACCCCGAATTGGACAAGGGCCGCGGCATCACCGTACAACGCGCCAGGGACGTGCGGTTGTTTCCCGAGACCGAGAGTACGCTCGCGCTGGCGACAGCGGTCGTTCTCACCCTGCTCCTGCTCGCGTGCGCGAACCTCGCGAACCTGCTCCTCGTGCGCGGAATCGGCCGGTCGAGGGAGATGGCCATCCGGTGCGCCCTCGGCGCGGGTGGCGTCCGGATCGCCAGGCTCTGCCTGGTCGAATCGCTCCTGTTGTCCCTGTTGGGCGGGATCGCGGGCTTGGTCCTGGCCCGCGTGGCGCTCTCGGCGCTTCCGATGGCTCCGCTGCCGCCCCCGTTCTCGGCGACGATGGACCTGGCCATCGACGGGCGCATCGGCGTCTTCTCCATCGCGCTCATGATCGTGACGGGAACCCTCTTCGGGCTTGCGCCGGCCCTGCGCGCGGCGCGCCGCGATGTTGCTGGCGAGCTGCGCGAGGATCAGCGCGTGTCGTCGGCGGGGCGCGCCACCATGCGGCTGCGCAACGGGCTCGTCGTGGTCCAGGTGGCGACCTCGCTCGTGCTGGTCCTGACCGCGGGGCTGTTGAGCCGGAGTCTCGCCGCGACGCAGCGCGTGGACACCGGCGTCGATGCGGGCCGCGTGGCCTTTACGCGCACGAACCTCGCGCGCGCTGGTGTGTCCGGCCCGGAAGCCTACGTGCTGTTGGAGCAGCTGCGGGAGCGGGTCGAGGCGCTGCCGGGCGTGACGTACGCGGCCGCGGCGTCTCGCCTGCCCGCGCAGTTCTCCGGTACGACCACCACGATCGTCGAAGGATACACACCCCCCGCGGGCACCGAGGCCGTGGAACTCGGCTTCACCGTCGTCACGCCGCAGTACTTCGACACGATGGGCCTTCGAATCCTCACGGGCCGAGGATTCACGTCATCCGACGCCGCGGGCGCGGACCGCGTCGTCATCATCAACCAGGCCGCGGCGCAGCAGTTCTGGGGCGGCGTGGCGCCAGTCGGGCGCCGCCTGCGGTCCCAAGGCCAGACGGGAGTATTCCGGACCGTGATCGGCGTGGCAGCCGATGCACCGGTGAACACGTACCCGGAGCGGCCGATCCGGCCGATGTTCTACGCACCTGCCGCACAGGCCGGTTTCGGCCCCGTCTACGTCCTCGCGCGCACCGAGGGTGACCCCGCGGCCCTGTCGGGCGCCATGCGCGCCGCCGTGACCGAGGTACGCTCGTCGCTGCCGGTTCTGGCGCAGGGAACACTCGAGTCCCATTTCGGCGCGGCGCTCTCGGCGCTGCGCTTCATCACTCGCGTCATGGGCGCGACGTCCGCGCTGGCGGTGCTGCTGGCCGCGCTGGGGATCTATGCCGTCGTGGCGTTCAACGTGGCACAGCGGGCCGGCGAGCTGGGAATCCGCGTGGCCCTTGGCGCGAATCCCGGCCGCGTCGTCCGGATGGTTCTTGGCGAAGCGCTGGTCTCGGTCGTCGCCGGGCTCGCAGGCGGCCTCCTGGTGGCGGCGCTCGCGGCGCGCCAGCTGGAATCCGCCCTCTTCGGCGTCCAGCCGCTCGATCCGGTGACGTTCGGCGGCGGCGTCGCGTTTCTCACGGGCGTGGCCTGGCTCGCCGCATATCTGCCGGCGCGACGCGCAGCCATGGCCGATCCAGCCCGGGCGCTGCGCGCTTCCTGAGCCCTGTGCTCCCTTGACACCTTCGTCGGCGGCGCCCGATCATCCTGCTGCGCCGCACCGTTGGTGTGCGGGCGCTGCCGTCAGCCACTCCATGCAGACCGGGCGGAGGCCAGAAAAGTCGGTTTGGATCATAGTCGCCATCGCCCTGTGTGCCTGGGCCGCCTACATCTCAGCATCCGGCGGGCGTCGGGCCATGTCGAAAGCTGCACTCTACCTCGCAGGTGTCCTTCCGGGCGTCCTCTCCGTCATGGCCATTCACACCTCGCTGTACGGCTCGCCGCTGCGGTCCGGCTACGGCTCCACGTCGGACCTCTACGCGCTCGTGAATGCCCCTACGAACGTCAACCGCTACCTGACCTGGCTCGTGGAAACCGAGACGCCTGTCGTCTTTTTTGCGGTCGTCGCGCTCGCTGCGGCGTGGCGTTCGTGCCGGCGGGATTGGGTGCTTCTTGTCACCGCGCTCTACGTCGCCGTCGTCTGGCTCTGCTACGCGTTCTACCGGACGTTCAACGACTGGTCGTTTCTGCGGTTTCTGCTTCCCGCATTTCCGGCGATGCTCGCGCTGGTTGCTGCCGGGTTACTGAGGAGCCTGACCTGGCTGCGCAGCTGGCTGCGAACGCCTGCTGTTGTGCTGATTCTCCTGCCGTTCCTCGCATTTCGCATCGGACGGCCTATCAACTTGGGCATCTTCAGCGTGTGGCAGGTCGAGCGGCGCTACGTGGACACGGGAACGTACGTCCGCCTCAACATGCCTGAGAACGCGGTTTTCCTGAGCATGCACCAGAGCGGCAGCCTGCGTTACTATGCC
>DATIEW010000093.1:0-4157 GCA_035455585.1 Vicinamibacterales bacterium
CCGTCGCCTTGAGTTCGACCTGCCGTCCGGCCCGGGCCAGCACCGGCAGTCCTGGAAGCGGGCCGCGCACCTCGATTCTGGCCCGCGGCGTGGCGCCGAGGATGGCGTTTCCCAGGCCGTTGTCGTCCCACACCTCGCGCCGGATGGCTGCCAGATCGGGCGAGCCGGGAGCGAACCTCCGTGAGAACATGTCCTCGGGGTGGTCGGTCAGCTCCCAGGTGAGGCGATCCGCGCCGAGCGCCGCCGCCATCAGGCGGGCGCGCTGCATCTCCGCGTCGCTGTCGTTGTGGGTGAACAGGATGTAGCGCCAGTTGATGAAGGGCGAGTCGCGGCCCGCATCGCGCTTCTCCTCGATTGCCGCGCGGAGGTTCGCGATCGCCTTGTTGAAGTCGCCTCGGCGCCGATAGACGGCGTAGGTCTCCGGCGTCGCCCCGTCGATCGAGAACGTCACCTCGTCTATCCCGGAGTGCACGAGCCGCCTCACCTGGGCTTCGTCGAAGGCGAGGCCGTTCGTACTCGTATAGAGGTAGACGTGGGGGAAGCGCGACTTGATGTACTCGCACATCTCGATCGCGCGCCTGTGGAGGAATGTTTCGCCGTAGTTGAAGAAGTCGATCCGCTCGAGCGAGGGGCCGGCCTCGTCGACCACGCGCTTGAAGAGGTCGAAGTCCAGCATACCGGCCTCCCGCGTGCGGGTGATGCCGGTCTCGGGCGCGCAGCAGGCCTGCGCGCACGAGATGTTGCAGGCCGCGGTGCACTCGATGTAGAGATGTGAGGGACGCGCGGGAACGTCCAGCCCGCGCACCGGCGCCTGCTCGTCGCGCTTCAGCGGCCGTTTGAGCGCACAGTCGCCGCAGAACTTCGATCCGCCTCCGTTCAGGCTGCGCCGCAGCGCCGTCAGCCTGTCGCCGCGCCAGATCGCGGAGACGGCGTCGGTGCGCGCGTCGCCGAGCACGCGCCGGCCGTAGGGATCGGCGCAACCGCAGACCATGCGCCCGTCGCACAGCATGACGAGCGTGGTCCACGGCCACGAGCAGGTGAAACGGGTGGCGAGATAGTTGAGGGACAAGGGGGCTAGCCGTGCAACCACGGCGTAGCCGCGGCCGCGTGATCGGCCGCGGATCCAGAAACGAAGCTGCGTCGCGGCGTCACGTTCATGCTCGTCGGTTTGAGGCGCAGCTTCGTTACCGTTTGGTCAGCTTCTTCATGTAGGCGCCGAGCCGCTCGTTCTCGTACGACACGAAATTGAGGAAGAGGCTCTCGGCCAGGTACTGCCGGTGTTCGTCGCCGGTCATCTGGTCGATGACGTTCTGAATCTCGCGGACGGTGTCCTCGAAGGTGCGTGCCAGCTCCTGGCGGGCCGTCACTTCGCGATAGAGCCCCTCCAGGATGGTCAGCAGGTCGCCGTCGAGCGGCAGGTGTGCGCCGGTCGTCATGGTGATCGTGCGCATGCGCTAGACTCCGAAGCTTTTGACGGCGCTGGGCTCGTCGGGGTGCACCTCGATGAAGTTCTGCGCCCCGGTCATGGTCAGCATCGTCTCCACGCGCTTCTGCACGCCGGCCAGCTTGAGCGTGCCGCCGGCGGCGGTGGCCTGGCGGTAGAGGTCCATGAGGCAGCCGATCGTCGCGCTGTCGACGTAGCCGACCGACGACAGGTTCACGACGACGCGGGGCTCGCCCGCGGCGATGAGCTGCGTGATGGCGGAGGAGAACTCGGAGAGCAGCGGGTACATGAGGCGGGACTCGCCGACGCGCACGACCGCGACACCATTGGCGTGTTCGGTGGTCAGGTTCATTCAGACACTCCCGGGCGCCGGCCGCGTCCGCGCGCGGCGCGTCCGCGCCGCCGCCTGACGGCCGGCTGTTTGTTCTGCAGGCGTTTCAGCTGGCGTGCCAGCTCGATGCGCCCACGGTTGATCCGCGATTTGACCGTTCCCTCTGGAAGCCCCAGGTGATCGGCGATCTCCTGATACGACAGCTCCTGCAGATCGCGAAGCACGACGGCGGTCCGCAGCGTCGCCGGCAGCGTCTGCAGCGCCTGCTGCAGCAGGGCGCGCAGGTCCTGGTGCTCGGCTGCATGGTACGGCCCCCGGTCCGTCGAAGCCGGCTGCAGGTCCCCCGTGTCCACCTCTCGGGCGATCATCTGCCGTTCCTTGCGGACGCTGCGGTAGTGATCGATGCACAGGTTGCGGCTGATGCTGATGATCCAGGTCTGGAAGTTCGCCCGCCGATCGAACGTCTTCAACGCCTTGAAGATCTTCAGGAAGATGTCCTGAGCCAGATCCTCGGCCTCGTCGTGCTTGCCCACGAACTTGTACGCAACGTTGAACACCTTGCGCCAGTTCAGCCGGACGATCGTCTCCCACGCCTCCTGATCGCCGCTCAGACACTGCTCGATGAGACTGTCTGGCGTGGCCGGCTGCGTAGCCGCGGAATCAACGGACATGCGTCATCAGAATCGAGCCCGGGACGTGTCGGAATCATATCAAAACGCAGTCATGAGTTGTGAGTCTTGAGTTCCGGGGAGCGCGTGAAGAATCGCGGTCGTTCGCACGCGGTCAGCGGGTCGGCGACGAAGCACGTCGGACCGTGGCGCGATGCGGCCAGCGCGCTGCGTCAGTTCCGAAGAATGCGCCACAGGCCGGGTCCCCGCCGCGCGCTTTCTGCGCGGTGGGGTGGAGGTGGTCCGATTCGCGCAGGCGCGGATTCGCCAGAACCGCCGGGATCACCCGGCCGCCCAATCGATTGAGCGCCGGCCTACGAATCACCCGAGCCGGAGCGGCCATCGTCAGGCGGTCGCCGGAGGCGCATTCTTCCGCGCGGAGGGCGGGGCCCCCGCGATGCGTCTTGTGCATCGTGGGGTGCAGATCGAGGCGCCATCGGGCCGATGTGCTCCGGCGCCCACCCGCAGACCGCACCTGTCGCAAGTTGTCTCCTTCAGATGCTCTCAGTTCTGGGTCGTGCTCATCCCTACCGCGGCGCGGCGTCCGGATGGACCCCGCGGTCGATGGGAAGACCCGCCGTGGCACCCGCCATGCCCGCCACAGTACAATGTCCCCGCATCGTGACCGGTTTTCAGCGCCTGGACGGCGCGCTTCACTGTGACGGCGTGCCACTCACACGGATTGCCGCCAGTGAAGGCACTCCGCTCTACGTCTACAGCGCGGCGACGATGGCGGCACGGTGCCGCGCGATCGATGAGGCATTCGCCTCGCACCCCCACAAGGTCCACTACGCGCTCAAGGCGAATTCGACGCTGGCGATCGCACGCCTGCTGCGCGGCCTGGGAGTCGGCGCCGATGCCAACTCCGGCGGCGAGATCGACGTCGCGCTGCGCGCCGGCTTCATCCCTCCCGAGATCGTCTTCACCGGCGTCGGCAAGACGCGAGACGAACTGGCCCGGGCGGTCGAACTCGGCGTCAGGACGATCAACGTGGAATCGGCGGGCGAGCTCGAACGCCTCGACGCGATCGCGCGGGCGCGTCAGGTCCGTGCCCGCGTGGCCATCCGGGTCAATCCGGACATCGACGCAGGCAGCCACCGCCACATCTCCACCGGCCTGCGGACGAACAAGTTCGGCATCGCGATCGGCGAGGCCGGGGAGGTCTGCCGCGGGTTCGCCCGGCGGGTGGGGCTCGAGATCGTCGGGCTTCACGTCCACGTAGGGTCCCAGATCACGGACCTCGAGCCTCTCGCGCGCGCGGCGCGCGCGGTCGCGACGCTCGCGCGCGAGCTGCGCGGCGGCGGCATCGGCATCGAGCACCTCGATCTCGGCGGCGGCCTCGGTATCTCGTACGACGGTTCCCCGGTGCCTGACGCCAGAGACTACGCGGCCGCCGTGCTGCCGGCCGTTCGAGATTCCGGCCTGCCGCTCATCCTCGAGCCCGGCCGCTCTATCGTCGGGCCGGCCGGCGCGCTGCTGGCCAGCGTCGTCGATCTCAAGGAGCAGCCGGGCGGGAGACTGTTCGTCGTGCTCGACGCCGGCATGACCGAGTTGATCCGCCCGATGCTCTACGACGCCTACCATCGGATCGAGCCCGTTTGCGAGCGCCGGACGCCCGAGCTGACCTGCGACATCGTGGGTCCGCTGTGCGAGACCAGCGATACGCTGGGACGGGATCGGCGGCTCCCGCGGCCCGAGGTGGACGACCTCTTCG
>DATIEW010000094.1:0-2141 GCA_035455585.1 Vicinamibacterales bacterium
CTCTGGACGCTCCCCGGCGTCGCGCCGAGCGCAACCCGCACACCCATTTCACGCCGGCGCAGACCCACGGCGTACGACACGACGCCGTAGACGCCGACGACGCCCAGGCACAGGGCAAGCAGCGCAAAGCCACCGAACAGCGACACGATGAAGCGCGCGTTGTCCGTCGACGCGTCGACCAGCTCCTGCATGGTGCGGACGGCGGTAATCGGCACGCCGGAGTCGACGCCTCGTATCAGATCCCGCAGCACTGGCACGAGTGCCGACGCCTCGGCATTCGAGCGCACGACGATCACGTTCACGCTCCAGCCTGACTGCGACATGGGGACGTACATCTCCGGCCGGGGCGGCTGCGCCAGATTGTGCTGGTGCATGTCGGCCACCACGCCGACGATCTCGAAGCGGGGATCGCCGTCCGCGTCAAGCACTCGTCGGCCCACTGCGGAGCCGCCGGGCCAATGCTGGGTCTCGAAGGCGCGATTGACCACGGCGACCGCGGGCCCGCCGTCCGTATCGGTGGGCTCGAGACCCCTGCCAGCCAGCAGCCGCAGTCCCATGACCGCGAAATAGCTCGGCGTCACCAGCCGAACGTTGCCGACCTGCGACGACTGGCCTGGCGCGAGCGTCTGTCCCTCGACGAGGTACGCAATGCCGCTGTTCGCTCCGGTCATCGGCATGAGTTGAATCGCGCCAATCGACCCGATCTGCGGCACCGCGGACGCGCGCGCCTCCAGCGCCTCGTAGAAAGCCCGCCGCGCTGGAGGGTTGCTGTAGCTGCCCGCCGGCAGGAGAATCGCGGCGGCAGCGATGCGAGCGGGATCGAAGCCCGGATCCACCTGGTGGAGCTGCCAGAGGCTCTTGCACAGCAGCGCCGCGCCGCTCGCCAGAACGAGGGCCAGAGCCACCTCGGCGGCCACAAGGGTCTGGCTCAACCTGCGGCGCCCGCCCGCGGTCGCGCCCCGGCCGCCGTCGAGCAGCAGGTCCCGCGGCGCCTGGCGCGCGGTCCGGAGCGACGGAACAACGCCGAAGACCACGCTGGCGGCGATGGAGAGCAGCGTCGTGAACGCCACGGCCATGGGATCGAATTCGGTCCCGCTCCGGCGCGGCAGCTGCGCGCGCAGCAGATCGCCCGCCATCTCCATGGTGAGCATCGCGGCGCCGAGGCCCACCAGTCCGCCAGCCAGTCCCAGCACGACGCTCTCGGTCAGCATCTGCCGGACGATGCGGACCCGTCCGGCGCCGAGCGCCATGCGCACCGCCAGTTCGCGCCGGCGACCTGCAGCGCGCGCGAACAGCAGGTTGGCCACGTTTACGCAGGCGATCAACAGCACGAACCCCACCGCCCCGAACAGCAGCCACAGGGTCGAACGGATATTGCTGACCAGGATGTCGACCAGCGGGACGACGTCTACCGGGCTGTACCGCACCTGACGGAACTGCGTCGGAAAGCGCGGCGTGTACGCGTCGACGAGGCGGTGAACGTCTGCCGAGGCTTGCTCGATCGTGACGCCGGGGGCGAGGCGGCCGATCGCCCGGTAGCCGTACACTCCCTGGTACGCCTCGGACTTCTCATCGAGCGCGATCGGCACCCAGAGGCGGGGGCTGTCCACGATCGGTGCGTACGAGTCCGGCAGGATGCCTATGATCCGGCGTTGGGCCACTCCCAGCCCGCTCGCGTCGATGACCTTCCCGATCGCGTCGGGACTGCCGCCGAAGTACTGCTGCCAGAAGGCATGACTGATGACCACGACGCCTTCGGCGCCCGCCAGGCTGTCGCCGTCGACGAAGGTCCGGCCGAGCAGCGCTCGGGCCTTCAGGACGTCGAAGTGCCGCGGCGCGACCGCGAGACCCGGTACGACCGCGGCCTCGCCGAGGCCCGTCAGCGCGAACCCTACCTGCCGGTACGCGGTCAACGCCGCAAACGACGTCGTGTCCTGCTCGAGGCTGCGGAACATCTCTTCGCTCAGGACTTTCTCCCGCCACACGGCGACCAGCTCCTGCTGATTCGGGTACGGCAGCGGGCGGAGCAGGACACCGTTGACGATGACGAAGACGGCCGTGTTGGCGCCGACCCCGAGCGCCAGCGTCAATACCGCCGCCAGCGCGAAGCCGGGGCTGCGGCGGAAGCCGCGCAATCCGTA
>DATIEW010000095.1:0-3015 GCA_035455585.1 Vicinamibacterales bacterium
TGGCCCTCGCCGGCCGCGCGTGCCGGGCCCGGATCGATCACCGCGGCGCGGCGGAACGCCTGCATGTTGCGGCCGAGCGGCTTCCCGAGCTTCTCGCGATCCATCCCGGAACCGTCCTCGAACCACCAATCGCCGCGCCGGCGTCGCGGGCGCGCGCCTGGGAAAGGACGGCCGCCGTCACCGAGCTCGTTCGCGGACGTCTCTGTCTGGTGGGCCCGACGACGGCCGACGAGTGTGCGCGAACGCTCGCGATCGAAACGAGGGACACGGACGCGGCGCTCCTCGCGCTCGAGTCGGAGGGCGTCGTGCTGCGCGGCCGTTTCAGCACCCGATCACCGGACGTCGAGTGGTGCGATCGAGCGCTCCTCGCACGTATCCATCGCTATACGCTCAACCGCCTCCGCGCGGAAATCGAGCCGGTGAGCCCGGCCGATTTCATGCGGTTCCTCTTCAAGTGGCAGCACGTCGATCCCGCCGATCGGCTCGTCGGTCTCGACGGACTGCGAGAAGCGGTCACGCAGCTCGACGGCTTCGAGCTTGCCGGAGCGGCCTGGGAACGCGCGGTCCTTCCCGCACGACTCGACCGATATGACCAGTCCATGCTCGACATGCTCTGCCTCGCGGGCGAGGTCGGCTGGGCGCGCGTGTCGCCGCGATCGGCCGAGCGCTCGGAGCCCGCGCAACTGACACCTGGAACACCGGTCGCGTTGTTCCTGCGCGAGCACGGCGACGCCTGGCAAGCGCTGCGGCGCGTCGCGGACGATCCAGAGGCGGGACTCGACGACAACGCCAGACGCGTGCTCGACGTCCTGCGCAGCAGGGGTGCGTCGTTTTTCAACGATGTCCGCGCCGCCGGCGGCCTCGATGCCGAAGACACGCGCCGCGGGCTCGGCACGCTGGTCGCGAGCGGCCTTGCCGCCTCCGATGGATTCTCGGGGCTGCGGGCGCTCCTGCGGGGCGCGTCCGCGCGTCCGGGGCCGCGCGATCGACGGGCGACGTTCGCCGGGCGCTGGAGCGCCATTCCCGCGTCCCCGATCGCTGCTGGCGACCGAGCCGCGGTCGAGACCGAGGCATGGGCGCTCCTCCGTCGCTACGGCGTGGTTTGTCGCCGCCTGCTCGTCCGCGAGAACCTCGCCGCGCCCTGGCGCGATCTGGCGCGCGTCTACCGGCGGCTCGAGGCCCGCGGAGAGATCCGCGGCGGCCGGTTCGTGTCCGGAATGTCGGGTGAGCAATTCGCGGTGTCGGAGGCCATAGAGCGGCTGCGCGAAGTGCGCCGCACGCCCGCCGACGGCCGGCTCCTGACGATTGGCACAGCCGATCCCCTGAACCTCGCAGGGATCGTCACCGGCGGCGATCGCGTGCGAACCACAGCGAGGAACCGCATGGTCTATCGCGACGGCGTGCCGATTGCGGTCATGGAAGCGGGCATCGTCCGCACCCTCGCTGCCCTCACTGCGCCGGCACAGCAGGAGGTCTCGATTGCCCTGCGCACGAAGCGCCTCGCGACGAGCGTCGCCTGAGTCGGCACCGAGGCAGGGTGCACCCTGCGCGTCACGGCGGCGGCCCCGCTGTGCGGCATGCTTGAACCGGCGACGCGGCGAGCGAGAGAAGCTCGCGCAGGGCCGCTTGATTGCGATCGCTGCGCGCCGCGCCAGGATCGTTCCATTCCCGATCGATATCGTCCCGCTGTGCCTGACTGAGCTGCCAGGAAAGCGGCGGCGCTGGCTCGGCCTGCTCGTAGGCGAACTCGAACTTGCGGATCTCCACGCCCTGCAGGCACCAGAGGCGCTGGAGGAACTCCAGCTCGGTTTCGGCCCGCTCGCGCTGCGCGGCGACGCGGACCGCCATCAACGCCTGAACCGGTCCGACGATCTGATACTGCCAGCCGCGATCCCGGGTGTCGGGTTGCAGCTCGGTCGGCGATGAGCGCACGCGGATGAAGGCGACGGCCTTGCCCTTGTAAGCATCAACGCCCGCGGCGAGCGCGCGATCGAGCCAGCGCATCGCCAGGCCCATGCCCGTGTTGTCGTAGTAGCCGCCGTCTGCGAAGTGCCAGCCGTTGGGCACGCCCGGACCGGGGCGGCTGCGCGCTATCGGCGTCACGTAGGGAAACGTGGCCGAAAGGCGCGCCGCCGTCGACACCGACACGTCGAAATCGGGAAATGTGGTGCCCACGGTGTCGATGCCCCACTGGTACGGTGGCGCAAAGGTACCGAACGAAAATCGCTGACCGTTCTCGACGGCGACGGCATTGAAGGAGATCGATGGACGCCACCCTTCGTGCACGCCTTTCACCCATTCGGAAAGATTCGGCGTCCTCGTCCATCCCCGGCTCTCCTTCCACCCCCGCTCCCAGGCCTGTTGGACGGCCCATCCACGATCCTTCTCGAACCGCAGGGCCTCCGGGATTGGCACGATGGCGCGCCAGAGATCGGGATACGCAAGTCCCCACGCCGCTTCGTTCAGGCTCCCCCGCTTCGCGAACGTCAGCACCTCGTCCAGCTCCGTTCGAGTCGGAGGCCCCTCGGCACGTAGCGTGCCGACGAAGTACATGGTGCCGACGCTGCCGCCAGACACCGAGCTGATGAGCCTGACGGAACGGTAGAACTCGGGCCACGCTGCCTGAATGCCGGTCAGCACGCGCGCGCCCCACGCGGCCGCCTGGATCCCGCCGCCGTCAACCGCGACGACCGTCAACAGGGCATGCTGGCGTTTGCGGGCGATCTCGGCCGGGTCCTCGAGCAGGCTCCAGTCGCCGGTCGGCTTGACGAGGTCGAAGTAGTAATCGGAATGCGACATCGTCCACAGGACCATGGACGTCACGAGGACGGGAAGGAGAATCGGCAGCCGATGGCGATCGAAGTAGAACGCCAGACCGGCGAGCAGCCAGATCGAGAGCGTGGCCAGAATGAGCAACGACACCAGTGCGGGCGCCGCCGCGCCAGCAGCCGTGCCCGGATGCCAGACGATGTACCCGTGGGCATACACTACCGCGTATACGGCGAGAAATGCGGT
>DATIEW010000096.1:0-2264 GCA_035455585.1 Vicinamibacterales bacterium
AGATGATCGCCGGCCCGTTCACTCTTGTGCGCCTTGCCGCTCGGTGGTAGGTTGAGGCAAGGCGTGCAGGGCGCCTCCCGTCCGCGGACAGGACCGAGTCCACCTGAGCACATCGCCAGACGTTCGGACGCGATCGCCGAACCTCCTTGCCCGACGCCAGCGGACCACGGGCTCAGTGAAGGAGGCTCGTCATGTCCGTCCGTCGATTGCCCGTCCGGCCCGACCTCGAGCAGCTTCACCGCCAGGCCAAGGAGTTCCTCCGCACGATCCACGCCGGCGATGCGAATGCGCTCGCCGAAGTACGCGAGCACCATCCGGAATCGGTCGACCCTTCCGCGGCGAAACTGGCCGACGCGCAGCTGGTGCTCGCCCGGAGCTACCGCGCGTCGAGCTGGACGAGGCTCGTCCACGCGGTGCGTCTCGCGGATGCGATCTGGCGCGATGACCTCGAGACGGTCCGGGAGCTCATCACGCGCAATCCGGCGCTCATCCATGAGCATGTGCTGATTCGTACGGACAGCGGCTGGGGCCCGCCGATGACGTACGCGGCGAACCTTGGCCGCGACGGTATCATCCGTCTCCTTCACGGCCCCGGCGCCAGGGACCTGGAGTCGGCGGCCGGACGCGCCGCGCTCCAGGGCAAGCCCGACACCGTGCGCATGATCTACGAATGGCTGGGGCGGCCGTCGCTCCACAGGTGGACGCTCGCCGGTCCCGCGTACACGCTGAGCGTCGAAGGCACCGCCGTGCTGTTCGCGCTCGGCGCCAGCCTCATCGGGCCGGAGGGTGTGGACCGCAACACCATGGAGCACCTTCTCGGGACCGACAGCCGGAACCCGCCCGCGAAGCACCGCATCCTGGAGATGTACGTCGAGCACGGCTTCGAGGCTCCCGACACGCCGGTAATGGCGCTCCATCGCGGACGCATCGACCTGCTCGAAGCGCACCTCGCGCGCGACCCGGATCTCCTCACGCGCACGTTCGACATCGCCGAGGTGTTCCCGCTCGCCCCTGCCTGCGCCCGGGAGCCGTACACCGCTCAGGGAACGCCGGTGCACGGGACGACGCTCCTGCACATCGCCGCCTACTTCGACGAGCTGGAGATCGCGGAGTGGCTGCTCGACCGGGGCATGGATCCGGATGCCCGGGCGGCGATCGACGCGGTCGGGTTCGGCGGCTACACCGCGCTCTACTCGACTGTCGTCTCCCAGCACAACTTCTGGGTGAACTACGGGAAGGGGCAGCCGGACGAGGCGCGCTTCACGCGCCTCCTGCTGGACCGCGGTGCCAATCCCGGCGTCCGGGCGTCCCTGCGGGCACGCCTCGAGGAGGGACACGGCGGCGGAGCGCTGCGCGAGTATCGGGACGTGACGCCGCTCGGCTGGGGCGAGCAGTACCATGCGAAAATCTTCGTAAGCCGGGAGTCGCTTCGGTTGATCGAGGCGCGGGGCGGCGGCAGGTAACCCTTGCGGTCGCAAACGGGATCTGAGAGGCGCATGCAGCGGCCGAGTCTGACTCGACGCCCCTGGTTGACGGCGGAACGGGAAGTCAGTGACGCCGCGCCAGGATGAGGCGCATCGGAACGAGCTCGCGGTTGAGGGGGTTCAGCATCAGCCCCAGCGTCTCCAGGGTCACGGCGCCGAGCAGCGCATCGTCGTCATCCTCGCCCAGAACGACTGGGCTGGTGGCGGCGTGACCTGCGATCTCGATGCGGCATTCGGATACACCGCGCGTGATGGTCGTCCCGTCGGCGAGCACGAACTCTGCAACGCGTCCGGGACGAAGCTGGAGGGCCCGCCAGGTTCGTTCGGGCAGGACGGAGTACAGCGCCCCGGAGTCGACCATGAACCTGACGCGCACCGGTCGGCCGCGCCCCGAGGGTCGCGTCAGCTTCGCGCGGACGGTCGTGAGACCCATCGGCGAATCAGAGTATCATACCGCTCTGTAAGCCCGAAGCCGCCCCACGAATCGTGTCGCGAAACGCGAGTCCGCCGAGCGCCGCCAACTTCAATCGCCTTCTGCGCCCGGTCTCCGGCACCTTCATTTGCGGCCGGCCGTAACGCCCGGGGCCCTGCTCTGACATTCGCGCTCTAACCGCGGGCTACTCCGCGCGCAACGCTGACAGCGGATCGAGCGATGCCGCACGGCGAGCCGGCACCCAGGCCGCGAGGACTGCTGTCACGCCGAGCAGCGCGACGACAGCGACGAGCGTGGCCGGATCCTGAGAGGTTGTCTGAAACAGGAAGCTCCTGATGATCCGGGTC
>DATIEW010000097.1:0-18180 GCA_035455585.1 Vicinamibacterales bacterium
CACCTACAAGGGCGACCTGAGGCTGGCCAAGTAGTTTTTCACAACTTCTTCCTGCTGTAGAACGCGTAGATCGGCAGCCCCACGCCGATGACGATCAGGCCGGCCGCGGCCGGGCCCCAGGCGGACCCGGTGAAGATCGGCCGTACCAAGTCCGACCAGAGCGCGTTGAGGACGATGAGCAGGCTGGCAATCGCGAAGACTGCCGGCGCGAATGGATAGCCCCACGCGCTGAAGGGCCGAGGCGCAGCGGGCTCGCGAAGCCTGAGCACGAAGAGCGCCATCACCGCGATGCCCGCGAACAGCACCACTGAAAAACCGGTGTAGGTCGTCAGCGCACCGGCCCCTCCCGAAAGCACGAGCAGGCCGCTCCACACCGCCTGCGCGAGTATCGACGTGGCTGGTGTGTGATAGCGGGGGTGCACGCGGCCGGCGTTCCGGAAGAACAGCCCGTCACGCGCCATCGCGTAGTAGACCCGGGGGCCGGCGAACACCATGGCGCTGATGCTGGCGGCGATGCTGATGATGGAGACGATTCCCATCACGTCGCCGGCGCGGGTGCCCATGAGCCGATCGGCGATCACGTCGAGGACGCTGCCCTGAACCGCGGCGAGCTCCCCGACCGGCAGCACGTAAAGGAACAGCAGATTCAGAAGGAAGTAGACCGCGACGACCACCAGCGTGCCGAGGCCGAGCGCAAGCGGCACGTTGCGCTCGGGTGCGCGGACCTCTTCGGCAACGTAGGCCGCGGCGTTCCACCCCGAGTAGGTGAACATGACGGGGATGAGGGCCAGCACCCACGCGGCGCCCGAAACGGGGCCGGCCACCTGTACCAGGTTTTCGGAAGAGCCGGCCCCGACGGAGAACCCCAGCGCGATGAAGATGAGGAGCGCCGACACCTTGAGCGCGGCGAGCACGTTCGTCACGAGGCGGCCGGGCCCGACGCCGCGCAGGTGAATCCAGGACATCAGCGCGATCGCGCTCAGCGCGACGAGCGCCTGGCGCGAGACGGTCAGCGGCACGAACGGCAGCGGGATGACGAGCAGCGGGGTGACGTCGTTGGCCGCCGGCACGAACCGGCCGACGTAGGCGGCGAGCACGACGGCGCTGACCGCGATGGCGCCCGAGAAGCCGGCGACGAAGGACGTCCAACCCGTGAGAAAGGCCGCGAGCCGTCCGTACGCGGCCAGGAGGTAGACGTATTCGCCGCCGGCGCGCGGCCGCAGCGCTGCCAGCTCCGCATAGGCCATGGCGCCGGCGAAGGCGAGCAGCCCGCCGGCCAGCCACGTGGCCAGAAAGGCCCACGGGTTCGATACGCTCGCAGCAACCAGCGGCGGCGTGAAGAGAATCCCCCCGCCGATCACGTTCGATACGATGATGGCGGCCGCGTCGGCCGGGCCGAGCCGGCGCTCGAGAGTGGTTGCACCGGGCGGGGCTCCTGACGCGGGCGATTGGGGTCTGGACGACGCCACGGCCATCGGTGGCGCTACTTCGTGAGGAGCTGGCGGGGAACGTCGAAGCGGGCCAGCTCGACCCAGTTCGCCGAGCTCTGCTTGCCGAAGATCACGGCCCGCGCGTCCTCGAATTGGGAGTTCTGCAGCATCATCGCCCGGGTCTGCGGAGGATCCGCCGTGTAGCCGAACTTCGCGCGGATCGTCATCGAAGCCGTCATGTCGTGCTGATCGAATTCGACCTTCTGGAGGTACACCTCGTCCAGGTTGCCCTCGGCATCGCTCGCCCGCTTGAAGATCACGTTCAGCGCGAGCGCGCGAATCCTCTGATCCGTGGTCTTACGCAGACGGAAGGTGACCGACGGCACGAGCTTGTTCCTGCCGTCCTCGACGCCCTGATCGTACCAGCCGCCGGCGAGCTCCGTGACCTCGAGAGCCTCCCGGAGATCGACTGACGGGCCGCAGCCCCCGGCCAGCAGCGGAAGCAGGGCCCAGAGGACGAGCGCCGGCCTCGACGGCCTGCCCGTGATCACGGCGCCTGCGCCGGGATACCGCGCTCGCCGCCCGCTGGTCTGGGGCTGAGCCCCGCTCGACATGCCGGGATTGTAGATCAGAACACCCGCACGTCCACCTTGCGGCGTATCTCTTCGCGGCGACTGCGATCCGCCGCGTAAATCGACAGGTCGCTGCCCCTGACGCGGATGAAGATCGTGACGAAGTCGTAGGGCTCACCGAAGCGTGACGGCCCCAGACTGTCGCGAGCCGCGACACTCAGCCATTCGTCGGATTCGAGATTCAGGTTCAGGCTGTAGTCGAGCATCGCGTCGATCAGCCGGCTCGTCACGGCGCGCTCGTACTCCGCCACCGGATCGGTCATGATGAGCGGCGGGGGATCGGCAGGCACGACGGGCGCCGCGGCCTCGACAGGCGGGACCCCGGTCGTGGCCGACCTCACGACGCCGGGCGCCGGCTGATCCGCCACGGCCGCCTGCTGCTGCGTCGCGACAGGCGCAACCTGCACCTCGAGCCTTCTGAAAGCCAGCTGGGCCTGCTGTCGCACAGGACTGTCGGGCATGGAATCGAGCGTGCGCTTCAACAGGGCGAGCGCGTTCTGCGTGTCGCGGTCGAGCATCTGCCTCGACCAGAGCACGCTCTGCCGCAGGGCGGGAATCTCCACGTCGAAGAAAACGCCGTAGTCGTCGAGCACGAACCCCCTGGCGCGGACCTGGCCGGCGAGCCACGTCACACCGGGCTCGATCTGCTGCAGCTTGCGGCTGACCTCCTCGGCTCCGAGGACAACGGCCCGCGCGAGCACGCCCTCCATGATCTGGATCTGATCGCGCCGTTTCTGGGATTCTGCGGTCCGCTCCTGCGCATGGGACACGGCAGGAAGCGCCAGAACCAGCGCCACGGCGACGAGCACACGGTTGTTCACGGTCACACCTCTGGAGAATTAGCGTTGTGTCGAAACGAGCCTGAACATCTGATTGACCAGATCTTTCTGCTGGAGCACCTCGGCGTCGGTCAGCCGCTGCGACTGCGCAATCGACTGCTGCAGCCTGACCAGATCGGCCCGATGGAGCGCGTCCAGCTCACGGACGACCTGGCCGATCCGCGTCGCCAGCTCGCGCTGCTGCCGGGTCTCGCTCTCCAGCACGATGTGCGAGACGCGTCGCATCACTTCGCTCTCGGACGGTCCCGCCGGCGCACCCGTCACACGCGCGGCCCGCGCGAGTTCGGCCTCCAGCTCGCGGAGGCGGCGATCGAACTGCTGCAGATCGGCCGCGGGCGCCGAGACCTGGAGGGCCTGCGGGATCGTGGCAGGCGCAGCCGACTCGATCTCGGCGCGGTTCCACCCCGTCCTGACGACGAGCCCCTCACCACCGGCGCGAATCTCGACATTGGCGATAGCGGACGCCGCGGCGAGCACGAGCACGGCCGCGGCGGCGAGGCCCCAGGCGGGCGACAGCCGGAAGCGTGGCGTCGTGACGGCGCGAGTCCTGACGATCTCGTATCCGAGGTCTGCTTCGGGCGGCACCCAGGACGCCAGGTGTGTCCGTGCGGCGCGAAGGTCTTCGAGGTCGTCCCGGCAAGGCTGGCATGACTCGAGGTGCTGCTCGAACGCCAGCCGGGCCGGCGCCTCCAGCTCGTCGTAGAGATAACCGATGAGCAGTTCCTTGTCGCACATTGTAATGACCTCTGGACGTTTGCCGACTGTATCTCTTCCGCGATTGGTTTCGCGGATACCCATGCCACCTACGATTCCGCCCTGCGTTCCACTGCCCCGAACCGCGCCCGGCCGGGCTCGCGGCGGAACCCGCCCTCGACGCCTGCCTGACGCAGTTGCCGGCGCAGGACCAACAGGCCCTGATAGAGGCGGGTCTTCACCGTACTCAGCGGACAGTCGAGCAGGTCGGCGATCTCCTGGAACGTCAGCCCGTGGTACTCCTTGAGGATGATCGCCGTCCGTTGCTCGTCGGGCAGGCCGGCCATGGCCTTTTCGACCGCACGTCCCAGCTCCTTGCGGGCCACCAGATCCTCGATCGACTCGGTGGCATCAGCCTCGCCCGCCAGCTCGATGACGTCCACACCCTCGGGCGGCTGCGACACCGGGGTCCGGCGCTCGCGTCGCATCCAGTCGCGGCACAAGTTGAGCGTGATGCGGTACAGCCACGACGAGAATTTCGCCTGGTTCTTGAATCCCCCGAGAGCACGGAACGCGCGGAGAAACGCCTCCTGCGCGACGTCGCGCGCGTCTTCCTCGCGTCCGATGACTCGGTAGGCAAGGGCGTAGATCGGCCGCTCCCAGCGCAGTACGAGCTGGTTGAAGCTGTCGAGATCGCCTGCTCTGGAGCGGGCGACCAGCTCTTCGTCTGTTGTCATCGGGTCGACGCCCCGCTTCCGCGGCACCGAAGGCCGGGCCTCCTCGAGTCGCCCGCCATCCAGCAGTTTAGACGCCGCGGGAGTCCGGAGGGCCGGATCGGATTTTACCTTTGCCCTTCAACATTTTAGAATGCGCCTCAGCCTCCCGGCACATGGCATCCCCTCTATCGATTTCCTGGCTGGATCGCGCCCTGGCACGCGGCACTTCGCCCGGCGACCTGCCGCTGGAGCTGCATCGGGAGCTGCTGGCGGCAACCGCCGGGCGGGTCTCCGTCGTCCTCGAGCGCACGGCGCGAACCGGGGAGTACGTCGCGACATCGGGACTCGGCGGGACAGCGGACCTTCAGGGTACGTGGATCGCCTCCCGCGCCGCGCCTCTGTTCGAAGGACTGAGCGCGTCGGGCCCCGCGCTTGTCTCGCTCGCCGGACTCCAGCCGCTCGCTGAGAGGCTCGAAGCCGGCCGGGCCCTCCTCGTCCCGATCCCGTCGGCGCGCCGTCCGACGGCGCTGATTGTTGCCGACCCGCGCGTGCCCGATCAGGAGGCCCTGCGGGCGGCCGATCTCGCTCTCATCGAGTTTCCCGTTGCGCTCGAATGGTCACGGCTGGCGCGCGAGAACGCGTTCCATCGAGCGCTCCGTGAGCTGTCGCTCATGGTCTCGCGGGGCGCCGCATCCGCGCAGGGTCTCAACGACGCACTGAAGGCGCTCGTTCGTGAAACCAACAGCGGCTTCGGCGCGCGGCGGACGTTCGTGTGGCTGCTCGATCGCCGAGCGCGGGAGCTGAGCCTTGCCGCCACGTCCGATCCTGATCACGCGGTATCGCCGGTCGCGCATCCCGTCGACGGCGACGCGCCGCCTGCCGTGGGGCTTCGACTCGAGAAGCCGCAGTTCGTCGGCACTGATGCCGGCCGCGTCCTCGCTGTGCCGCTGCGCGGCTGGCGTCGCGCGCTTGGCACCCTCCTGATTGAAGGGCCAGCCGCCTCTGGGCTCGACGACGAGCTGCTGAGCGAGCTGGCAGAGGCGCTCGGCCGCAACGTATCGGTGGCCGTCGAGAACGTGCAGCTCCTCGAGGAAGTTCTGCGGCAGCGCCGCCTTTTCGAGGACGCTTTCAACTCGCTCGCCGATCTCGTCGTCGTGACCGACCGGGCGCTCCGCATCGTCCAGGTCAACGACGCATTCGAGGAGCGGCTGGAGCAGCCGCGGCAGGCCGTTCGCGAGCGGCCGCTGGCCGACGTCCTCGGCCGAGACCTCGCGCTCTGGACTTCGGGAGAAGAGCGCGGCGCCGAATCGGCGCCAGCAGGCAGCTGCGACCGGACGGCGCTGCGGACCCGGACATTCACCGACCTGCCGCTTCCGGGGATCTTCGCTGCAACCGTGACACCGCTCGTCAGCCAGGACGGCGAGTCGATGGGCCGGGTCCTGGTGATGCGCGACGTCACGGTTCAGACCCGGCTCGAAGCAGAGAAGGAGGGCCTGCACGCCCGGCTCGCCCAGTCCGAAAAGCTCGCGGCGCTGGGCCAGTTCGTTGCGGGAATCGCGCACGAGATGAACAACCCGCTGCAGGGCGTCCTCGGCCACCTGGAGCTGCTGGTGACGCACTCCGAGGCCGCGCGTCCGCTGAGGCGCGAACTCCGCAGGATCTACCGGGAGGGGGATCGCGCCGCGCGCATCGTGCGAAATCTGCTCGTGTTCACCGGCGCACAGCGTCGAACGCGCCGGCGGCTCAGAATGGAGCGCGTGCTGGCGCGCGCGCTGGCCAGCCGCCGCGCTGCCCTCACGCGGCAGGGAATCGAGGTCGTGCGACACGTCGGCCCGGCGGTGCCATGGATCGTCGGCGACCCGCTTCTGCTGCAACAGGCCATCCTGAACATCCTCATCAACGCCGAGCACGCAATCAGCTCCAGCGCCGGCGGCACGATCGAGCTGTCGACCCGCACCAATTCCACCGGCAGCGTGATCACGACGATCAGGGACAGCGGCCCGGGCATTCCCCCCGATGCGCTGCCGCGCATCTTCGACCCGTTCTTCACTACCAAGGAGGTCGGCAAGGGCACCGGCCTGGGACTGGCCATCGCCTACGGGATCATCCAGGAACACGGCGGTACGATTCATGCGCAGAACGCGCGCGGCGGCGGGGCCCTGTTCTCGATCGAGCTGCCGCCTGCGCCGGAAGCTAGGAGCTAGGAGCTAGAAGCTGGGAGCTGGGAGAAAGTCCGGTAAAGTACCCTTCCGTCATGGCTGAAGAGAGCTTCCTGACAACCGAGGAGGTACTCGATTACCTTCAGGTCAATCTGAGGACGGTCTACCGGCTGATCAAGGCGGGTAAGCTCCCGGCCGTGAGAGTCGGCAGGCAGTGGCGGTTCCGCAAACGAGATATCGACGCCTGGCTCGAAGCGCAGCGGCCGAGAGCAGGGCGGGCCTCATCACCCGCGCCACGAGCGAGCGTCCCCGCGGGAGGGCGGCCGCGCGTGCTGGTCGTCGATGACGAAGCGAGCATCCGCGATCTGCTCGCCAAGACGCTGGCCCTGGCGGAATACGACGTCGATCTCGCGCCTGACGGCCGCACTGCAATCGAACGCCTGAGGATCATCCCCTACGACCTGCTCATCACCGATCTGAAGATGCCGGGCGTCGACGGGCTCAGCGTGATTCGCGAAGCACGACGCTTCAAGGCCGACCTGCCCGTCGTCATCATCACGGGATTCTCGAGCGAAGCCAGCGCGATCGAGGCCGTGAATCTCGGGGTGTCCGGCTATCTCACCAAGCCATTCCGCGTCCCGCGGGTGCTGGCGGTCGCCGCCAAGGCGCTCGGGGAATGACGTCGTTTCGCACTGCACAGTTTCTGCGCACGGCTGCACGCTCCTTCACTCGACCTCGCGGAATCAGGCCCGGTCCTGCCCGACTCCCCTTGACGACCGCCGTGGAGGTTCCGTAGAGTCAGAAGACGTTGTTGTCATATAAAGTCGCTTAAAAGTAGTTCTAGTCCTGCAAACTTGAAGCGACTAACCGATGAGCTGGCGCCAGATGGGTCCCCCAGCGTCCCGGCACGGCGAGTCGGAGCCTTGCCCGCCGTGGACGGCACGCCGGCGGACCAGGGAGACCATGAAGCTCGTGCCCAATCCGCGCAGCGGAAAACAGGAGTGGTAGAGACATGAAGAAGGCAACCTGGGGGGCGGGGGTCGTTGCGGCGGGGGTCGCCCTGCTTGCGAGCCCGGCATCCGCGCAGACGGTCCTGACGACGGCGCCGTTGAACGTCAGCGTCACTGTGGGCAACCAGGCACGAATCACCTTGACCGGCTCGGTGGATTTTGCGGACGCTGATCCTGATGTGTTTCCTACGCTGACAGCCACTCCCCTCGACGTGCAGGCTCGCGCGCGCGTCGCGCCGGCCACGACGGTCAATCTCACGGTCATGGGTGGCGCGTCCCATTTCGATCCCGCGACCAACACGATCCCGGTGGCCAACCTCACCTGGACCAGCACCGGGACAGGCTTCACGGCGAACGGGACGATGAGCGATGCCGCTCAGCAGTCGGTGGGTTCGTGGACGGGACCGGGAGCACACAGCGGCACGCAGACGTACAGCCTGGTCAACTCCTGGGCGTACGCGCCCGGCAGTCACGGGATGACGCTGACCTATACGCTCTCGACACCGTAGCCGATAAGGAGAGTGCGCCAACGCCGGCCTGTTGATTTCACAGCCGGCGTTCGCCACTCTTCTGATGCGTCACGCGTTCCTGGCCGTCTGGCTCGCGATCGTTTCTGCGGTGGCTGCCCTGGCGCAGACCGCAACGGCGACCATGGCAGTCACGCTGAACAGCGTCGCTCGCGTATCGTTCTCGACACTGACGGTCGCGTTTCCGGACGCGAATCCGGACGCGGTCCCGCAGGTCGCCGCCGTGCCGGCTTCAATCGACATCTCGGCAAAGGCCCGCGCGCCGCGCAACGCGCAGGTCACCCTGACCCTGCAGTCGGAGGACGATCTCCGATCCGGCATCACCGTTCTTCCGGCGTCGCTCATCACGTGGACGGCGACGGGGGCTGGATTCGTTGGCGGAACCGTCAGCCCTGCCGCGGCGCAACTCGTCGGCTCGTGGACGGGCTCCGGCGTGAGGTCGGGCACACAGAGCTTCCGGTTCGAGAACCGGTGGACGCACCCGTCAGGCACGTACACGCTGACGCTCGTCTACACGCTGAGCGCACCGTGACATCGAAGAGATGGCTGATCCGGATCACACTCTCGACGTTCGCTCTGGCACCGGTTTCGCCCGCCGCGGCCCAGCACCTGGAACTGTCGATCAGTCCCGCGGTCATCACGTTCGCGTCGGCCGATCCCGACGCCGTACCGCTCCTCAGCTCGGCACCGGTAACGATTCGATATCGGATCCGTCAGAACAACAGGAATCCATGGCTGATCACGGTGCTCGCCGGCGGAGATCTGGTCTCGGGGGCTTCGACGATCGACGTGTCCAGCGTGAGCTGGGTCGCAACGCCGTCGCCGCCGTTCACCAGCGGCACGCTCAGCCGGACCGTAGCGCAGACGCTGGCGTCCGGCGTCGGCAATGCCGCCCCGCCGACCTTTGCCAGCATCACGTTCCGCCTGGCGAACTCGTGGACGTACGACGCGGGCATGTACACACAGGTGCTCGTGTTCACGCTCAGCGCGCCCTGACCGTCCTCTCTGCTTCAGTCCTGGCAGCTCGTGGTGAAACGCCAGTGTCGCACCCAGGGCGGCGGGGCGCCCCGCCGGCAGGGCGCGACGACCGAGAATACCGGGAGTATTTGAGGAAGGAGCAACGCAGCCGGCGGGGATGCATCGCCGGCCGAATGCAGCTGGTGTTTCACCAGGGGCTGCTGGCAGCCGTCGTCCTGCTTGCGTCGCCGGCGCAGGCGCAGGTGTCGGTGGAAGCGTCTCCGATGCGGGTCGAGCTTCGCGCGAAACCCGGCGACAGCAGCACGCAGGCGGTGACGCTCACCAACGTCGGCCCGGCGCCGGTTCGCGTACGGGCCAGCCTCGCGGACTGGCACCTCTCCAGGGACGGCGCTCCGCAGTTCGCGGCCCCCGAGGACGGGCGCCCGTTCGCGGCCGCGGCGTGGGTTCGTTTCGCGCCTCCGGAGTTCGTTCTCGCGCCTGGCGGGAGCGGCACCGTCCGGTTCACGCTGACCGTCCCGGCCGATGCCGGCGCCGCCGGCTACCGCACGTCGCTGCTGTTCGACTTCCTTCCAGAGACCCCGGATCCGGCAGCCGGCAAGCGCCAGGTTCTGTTCAGGAGCCGGATCGCCACGCTCGTCTACGTCCACGTCGGCGAGCCGCCGGCAGCGGTGGAACTGACCAATCTCGAAGTGCGGAGCGCGGTCGATCAGACGCAGGTCGTGGCGGCGCTCCGCAACACGAGCCGGCGCTCGGTGCGCACGAGGGGCACGCTGCGAATCTACGATCGGACAGGGCTGGCGGTAAGAGAGATCCTGATCCCCGACGTCCCGGTGCTGCCCGAGAGCGAGCGCGACCTGGCGATTACGGCAGTCGATGCCGCCTCCACGCTGCTTTCGGGAGACTACCGGGTCGAACTGAAGCTGGACCTGGGCATGCCCGCGCTCGTCGTGGGTGAGACCACACTGAGGGTCTCGCGCTGACGCCATGCGCCCGCTGCTGCGGGGACTCGCGGCATTCGCACTCCTCGGCGCCGCTCCGCCGTACGCGGCGTTCGCACAGCAGGGCACAGTACAGGTGTTCGGCGCGGCGCACACGGTTCAGGGCCCTGCCACCCGCATCGCCGGTGAACGCTTCGAGCCGGACGTCGGCGTACAGTGGTTTCAGCCCGGCACCCGGTTCGGACTGCTCCAGATGGAGCTCCGCGGCACGAGCCGGGACGGGAAGCCGCACCTCGGCAAGAGCTTCGTCGCGTTCCGCGATGCCAGGTTCGGCGGCATCACGTGGACGATCCAGGCCGGCGACACGCATTTCTCCCCCGCCATCGGTGAGTACCGCTTCGCAAACCTCGCCACGCCCGCGCTGACGTTCGCTGGCGGTGCCCTCGAGGCGCGGACCGCGCGGACGACCACATCCGTGCTCGTCGGGCGGGCCACGGCATGGCGGAACATCTTCGGCGCGGACGCCCAGACGCTCGATCAGGATCTCGCGCTCGCGCGAACCCAGATTCGCGTCGACGAGCAGCTCGAGGTGTCGGCGCGGGCGTCGCGGATCCGCACGAGAGACCTCGCGGAGTTTCAGTTCTCGATCGCCGCAAGCGACCAGGCGGGCATGGGCGCCCGCCTCGTTCTTACACCTGCCGTGCAGCTGATTGGTGACGCGGGCATCGTCTCCTACCGCAGGCGCGGGAGCGATACGCGGGAAGTCGACGCCTCCGCACTCGCAGGCGCGAGCATCCTGCTCGCGAGGGGGTGGTTCCAGTTCAACGCGTCACGGTTTTCGCCCGGCGAGCTGCCGGTGCTGAGCCAGCCGCTGAACGATCGGCAGACCTTGTTCGCCGCTGGAGAGTACGACGTCTTCCGGCGCCTTCGTCTGTTCGGCTCCTGGGAATCCTTCGTCACGAATCTGTACGCCGAGGCGTCTGACTCGTCGCCATGGCAGAACCCGCCGACCGAGGGCACGCGCGTCACGGGAGGCATTCGACTGCCGTTTGGAGCGCGCTCGAGCGTGGCGTTTCGCGTAGAGGATGGCGATCGACGGTCTCGGTACGTCGGCGCCGCTCTGACGCGCGTGAGCGATACCGGCGTCGCGAGCGCCGAGTGGCAGACCACACTCGGGCGCCTGACCGGCTTCGTGAGGCATGCACGCCGCGAAAGCGTGCAGGCCGACGAGGTTGCCGGCACGTTCACGCAGAACGACTCTTCGGCGCACCTCGTCTACGACGCGTCGCGCATGCTGCAGCTGTTCGGATCCACGGTCGCGACGCACATGACCCGGGCGGCGGGCGGGGCGAGCACGTACTGGCAGGTCAGCGGCGGCGGACAGGCGCAGCTCAGCAAGCGCCGCCTGTGGTTCCGTGCCGAAGGAACTTTGAGCTGGAACGTCGACGAGCTGAGCGCCCGCGTCGTGCCCCACGAAGGACTCATGGTCGGAGTCAACGGCGAGATTGCCATGAACACGATGCTCGGCCTCAACGTCCACGCTGATCGTGTCGCGGGAATCTCCGACGAGGACGACTGGGTCACACGGTCGAGCCTCCGGCTGACGCGAAGCTTCTCGACCGGGTCGCCCCTCCACGCACCCGGCACGATCGCGAGCGCATCGCGCGTGGGCGGAACGGGCACGCTCGCCGGACTCGTCTTTGCCGACTGGAACGCCAACGGACAGCGGGATCCGGGCGAGGGTCCGCTGGAGAACATCCCGATCCGGCTCGCCAACCTGGGACATACCACGACGAGCGGGACCGGGGAGTTCGCGTTCACCAACGTCCCGATCGGGATGCAGCAGGTGGGGATCGACCTCCAATCGCTCCCGGTGGACTTCGACGCGCCGGCGGTGCCCCAGGTGCAAATCCAGCTCGGAAGAGGGGACAGGAAACGGCTCGCGTTCGGGCTCGTGCCGCTTGGCTCGATCTCGGGGCGCGTGGTTCGGGACGCCAACGGGAACGGGCAGGCCGACGCGAATGAAAAGCCGCTGGACGGCGCGGTCGTCGTCCTCGACAACGGCGCCCGTTCGGAGCAGGTTCGCGGAGGGCGGTTCCGCTTCGAGGCGGTCCCAGCCGGCGAACATACGCTGCAGATCCTGGTCGAGTCATTGCCCGAGGGTGCAGCCATCGTCGGAGCGGCCAGCGTTCGAGCCCTGCTCGGACGCGACGCCCTGGCAGCGGAGCTCGACTTCGTGGTCGACGTTCAGCAGCGCCCCGAGATCAGGCGCGTCTTCCCGCCCGGCGGGACGCCGGAACATCCGCGCCCGGCACGGGCGTCAGCGGAACCGCCTGCGGCTTCCACCGCGTCGAGCGCGCGTCCGCGGGCACGCGCGGCCACACAGGCCGCGACCCCGCCGCCGCTCGCCCGCGAGTCCGTGCCGGGGCTGGCAAGGCCAGTCGACAGGCTCCAGCAGTTTGCGGTGCAGGTCGCCGCGCTGAACGATCCCCTTCGCGCGCGGCGACTGGCCGAGGAGCTGCGCGCCGCAGGGTACGCGGCATATCTGGTCGAGCCGCCGGCCGACGATCCGGACGCCCCGTTTCGCGTGCGGGTGGGGGGATTCACCACTCAGAATGATGCGCAGCGGGCTGCGTCGGCGCTCGGCAGGGCCCGGCGGGAGAAACTGTGGGTCGTCCGGGAGGTTACGGGTCGCTGAGAAGGAACCTTATCGGCAGGGCGTAGTCGCCGGGGGCCGCGCGCAGCGTGAAGAGCAGGCGTCCCTTTCGGTGCCCTCCCCCGACCCAGCGTCCGGCAACCGACCTTTCAGCCGCCGACAGAACGCCGCTGACACCTCCGTTCCCCTCTCCGGCGAACGTCACGAGCGCCTCGAGAGCGGCCGCGCCTGCGGGACCTGTCACGTCAGCCAGCGGCTCGACGATCAACAGCACCTCGCGCCCCGGGCTTGTCCTCATGCCCGCGCTGAAGGTGACCTCGGCCGTCGCCTTCTCTCGACCTTCAGCAACCTGGAAACGCAGCGTGCGGGTCGAAAGATCGAGGGACAGCCGCGGGGCCACGGTAACGGTCGCAACGATGGAGCCCGTCCGGACCGGATCGGATGCGTCAGCCGAGACAAGCAGGGCACCGCACGAAAGCAGCAGAGGGAGCGCGAGCATGCTGGGGTCTATCGATGGTAGCAGCCGGACGCGTCACCGGAAAGGCCTCGAGGCACACCACCAGATGGGTTCCGTTCTACTCTTTGGGACTTGAACGGACAGAGTGAGCTGACGGGACAGCGATGAGGCCTGCCTTGGCGTGCTCTGTGCTAAAATAGAACGTTTCTCGGCTGGCGCCGCGTCCGTCGCAGTCAGCTGAGTCCGCCCCTCTTGCAGGAATGATCCAGCTCTCCTCTCTCAGCAAGTCCTTTGGCGATCGCGTCCTGCTCGACCAGGTCAGCTGGACGATCGACGACGGTGAGCGTGTCGGGCTCAGCGGACCGAACGGCGCCGGAAAAACGACGCTGCTCAGAATGCTGGCCGGGCTCGAGGAGCCGGATAGCGGAAACATCATCAGGCCGTCCGGCCTGACGATCGGCTATCTCCCGCAGGACGGACTGCACCACAGCGGCCGTACGCTCGTCGACGAAGCCGGGCTCGCATTCGAGCCGCTGCTGGACATGCGCGCCGAGATCGCCGACCTGGAGGAGAAGCTCGTCGACGATTCGGTCGAAGAGTCCGGGCATGCTGCGATGCTCACGCGCTACAGCGAGCTTCAGGAGGAATTCCGGCGGCGCGAAGGCTACAGCATCGATCTGAAAATCACCACGGTGCTGCGCGGCCTCGGCTTCTCCAGAGACGACCAGTCGAAGCCGACCGAGACGTTCTCCGGCGGCTGGCAGATGCGCATCGCCCTCGCGAAGCTCCTGCTCGGACGGCCGGGCCTCCTGCTGCTCGACGAACCGACGAACCACCTCGACCTCGAGGCGCGCAACTGGCTCGAGGAGTACCTGTCGGAATACCCCCACGCCGTCATCCTGGTGTCTCACGACCGCTTTTTTCTCGACGCCGTCGTGACGCGCATCACCGAGATGGGGCTGCGAAAGCTGACCGACTACGCCGGCAACTACTCCGGCTATCTCCGCGAGCGCGAGGCGCGCATGGAGCGCCTGCGCCAGCAGAAGCGCGACCAGGACGACGCAATCGCGCGGATGAAGGCCTTCATCGATCGGTTCCGGTACCAGGCGACGAAGGCCTCGCAGGTGCAGAGCCGTATCAAGATGCTGGAGAAGGTCGTTCCGATCGAGATCCCGCCCGAGCGCAAGCGGGTCCGCTTCTCGTTCCCGGCGTGCGTGAAGAGCGGCCGGACCGTCCTCGAGCTGCGAGGCGCCTTGAAGGCTTACGACGGCAACCGGGTGTTCGACAGCGTCGATCTGCACATCGAACGAGGCGACCGCATCGCCCTCATCGGCCCCAACGGCGCCGGCAAGTCGACGCTGATGCGGATGCTGTCGGGCGTCGAGAAGCCCGACAGGGGGACCCGCACCCAGGGACATCAGGTGGTCACGCAGTACTTCGCCCAGGACGAGGCCACCAGACTCGATCCCGCGCTCACGGTCTACCAGACCCTGGCAGGTGATGCGCCGATCCACATGGTCCCGAACGTCCGCAACATCCTCGGCGGCTTCCTCTTCTCCGGTGACGACGTGGAAAAGCCGGTCAGGGTCCTGTCGGGAGGGGAGCGGACGCGGCTTGCCGTCGCCCGCATGCTGCTCCGGCCGTCGAACACACTGCTGCTCGACGAGCCCACCAACCATCTCGATCTCGACTCGAAGGACGTGCTGCTCGAGGCGCTGGAGGATTTCGGCGGCACGCTGATTTTCGTTTCGCACGATCGCTACTTCATAGACAGGCTCGCTACGAAGGTCGTCGAGATCGGCGGTGGGAACGCGGTTCCATACCCGGGCAACTACGAAGAATTCCTCTGGAGCCGGAGGCAGCGCGAACAGGCTGCGGCGGCGGCGCAGCCGCCGCCCGGACCAGTGAAAGCCCCGACTCGTGCGGCCGGCCCCGCGCGGCCGGCCAGATCGGCGCAGCCGCATGTGGCCTACGAGGAGCGCCGGCGGCGGCAGTCGGAGTCCCGCCGCGTGCAGAAAGCGGAAGCCGCGCGAAGGCGCCGCATCGAGGAGCTGGAGGCGCGCATCGCCGACCGGGAGCAGGCCATCAGGGATATCGAGGCGTCGATGACGGCCCCGGGCTTCTACGACGACCGCGAGGCCGCCAGACCGCTGATCGACCGCCACCAGGCCCTCATGTGGGAGGTCGGCGACCTCATGAACCAGTGGGAATCGCTGCAGACAGATTTGTAATCGGACGTCGCATTTGTAATCACATGGCGCACTGCCCCAAGGGCCACCCCTTCCAGAATCACGGAATTCCAGCCGAAACTACGTCATGTGACGGGCATAGCCTTTGCCCCACGCTGCTCGAAGCTCAGGTGGACAAGTGCGGGCGGGCGACTGCCCTAGCGCCCGTGTCGCTGCATCCCGGTGTGACGTCTCAAGTTCAACATGGAAAAGAGTTTGGCTGAACAGACTAGCGCCGCTCACAGTCTGCCGGCAGCCCGCCCGGCACGGCGGGCCTCGAGCAGAACACGCCGGCGTACCAGGACGGGCGTCGCATCCGAGAGTTTCTACCGCGACCTGGTCTGGAACCTCCGCAACGGCGTGCTCGCGGTCACCCGCGACGGCAGCGTCGCCGTGATGAACGACGTCGCATACCGGGTCCTCGGTCTGAAACCGAACCCGCGCGACATCGGACAGAGCTTCACCCGCGTGCTCCGCACGCAGCCCGAGGTCGCCCGGATCGTCGCCAGCGCGTTCGAGCTCTCGCACCTTCCCAACCGCGCCGAACTGCGGCTCAAGAACTCCGGCAAGGTCATCGGCTATACGCTGTCGCAGGTCCGCGATGCCCACGGGCGGCTGACGGGCGCGACGCTGTTCTTCAAGGACCTCACCCGGGTCGAACAGATCGAGGAGCGGGAGCGGCTTCGCGATCGCCTGGCGGCCCTCGGCGAGATGGCCGCCGCCATCGCGCACGAGGTGAAGAACCCGCTGGCCGGCATCGTGGTCATGGCGGGCATTCTCAAGCGGCAGCTGCCCGACTCGCTCGACGCCCAGTCGATCCTCGGGGACATCATCAAGGAAGCCAAGATGGCGAACTCGATCGTCATCGAGGTGCTCGAGTTCGTCCGGCCGATCCGGCTGCAGGTCGAAAGCATCGCGCTCGCCGACGTCATCCGGGACGCCATCTCGCTCGCCGAAGGCCGCGTGCCGCGCGGCGGCGTGGCGATAGCGGCACAATTGCCGGCAGGCGTTCCGGCAATCCAGGGCGATCCCCACCAGCTGCGCCAGCTCTTCACCAACCTCCTCACCAACGCGTTCGAGGCGCTCAGCGGCCGCGGGGCGGTCTCCATCAGCGCTCAGCAGCTGGCCGACGACGAGCCGCAGGCGGGCGAGGGGCACGGCGGGCCCTCGATCCTGGTCGACGTGGCCGACGATGGTCCTGGCGTGCCGGCGGACGTGATGGACCGCATCTTCAACCCGTTCTTCACGACCAAGCCGCAGGGCTCCGGCCTGGGTCTGGCGATAGTCAGGAAGATCGTGGACGCCCACGACGGGCGGATAGACATGAGCCCGCGATCCGGCGGAGGCACGGTGTTCAGAGTCACTCTGCCCGTGAGCGGATCGCACGAGCTGTTCCGGTAACACGATTCGAAGGAAGCATGACACGAAGGACACGGAGAGGCTGACAACGATGGGCCGGATTCTGGTGGCAGACGATCACGACTCGCTGCGACGTGGCATCGTCCGGGCGTTGTCGGACGCGCGTCATGAAGTCGACGAGGCGCCGAACGGCAACGTGGCTATCGAGAAGCTGCACGAAGGACAGTTCGACGTCGTGCTCAGCGACCTGAAGATGGGCGGCAGCGACGGACTGGATGTCCTTCGCACGGCCAAATCTCTCCACCCGACCACGGCGGTGATCCTGATGACGGCCTTCGGGTCGGTTCAGACTGCGGTCGAGGCGATGAAGATCGGCGCCTTCGACTACGTGCAGAAGCCGTTCGAGATCGAGGAGATGGAGCTCAAGGTAGAGAAGGCGATCGAGCACCGCCGCCTCAAGCACGAGATCGAGTACCTCCGGCACACCCAGCAGGACATCTACGATTTCGAGCGGATCGTCGGCGCCAGCGGCGCGCTCCAGTCGGTGCTGTCGATCGTGAAGAAGGTCGCCAAGAGCAACACGACCGTCCTCATCCGCGGCGAGACTGGGACCGGCAAGGAGCTGATCGCGGGGGCCATTCACCACAACTCGCTCAGATCGAGCCGGAATTTCGTCAAGGTGAACTGCGCGGCGCTGCAGGAGAATCTGCTCGAATCCGAGCTCTTCGGCCACGAGAAAGGGGCGTTCACGGGAGCCGACAAGCAGCGGGTCGGCAGGTTCGAGCAGGCCGACGGCGGGACGCTGTTCCTCGACGAAGTCGGCGACATGAGCGCCAATACGCAGGCGAAGATCCTGCGCGTGCTCCAGGAGCACGAATTCGAGCGGCTGGGCGGGACGCGCACGCTGCGCGTCGACGTGCGGGTGATTGCCGCCACCAACCGCAACCTGCCGCAGATGGTGGCCAATGGACAGTTCCGCGAGGACCTCTACTACCGGCTGAATGTCGTGTCCATCGACATGCCGCCGCTGCGCGAGCGCAAGGAGGACATCCGGCAGCTGGCGCTCTTCTTCCTGCGCCGCTTCGCCGGCGAGCTGAAGAAACGTCTCGACGATCTGTCGCCCGATGCGCAGAAGCTGCTGATGCGCTACAACTGGCCGGGCAACATCCGCGAGCTCGAGAACGCCATCGAGCGGGCGGTCCTGCTCGCCGACGGCCCGCAGCTGACCAGCACGGACCTGCGGCTCGGCGAGCTGTCCACCACCCAGCCGTCGGGCGACCCGAGCCCCGTCGTCAAGATCCCGCCGACCGGTATTGCGCTCGAGGAGATCGAACGGCAGGCCCTGATCGAAGCGCTCAAGATGTCGAACTGGGTTCAGAAGGACGCCGCGGAGCTGCTCTCGATCAGCCCGCGCGTGATGAACTACAAGATCAAGACGCTGGCGATCGAGATGCCCAAGCGCCGGGTGACGATCGCGAGCTGAGGGCCGGACGGCGCGTCGCGCCGTCGGGCACGCGCGGCCTACTCGGGCTTCCCGCCCTGGTCTCCCACGGCCCTC
>DATIEW010000098.1:0-3449 GCA_035455585.1 Vicinamibacterales bacterium
ACGTGATCGACGGCGTTGACCCGGAGAAGTGCCCGCGTCTGGTGATGTCGACGCGGTTGGAGCTGGAGGACATCTTCGGCACGGAGTTGCTGCCGCTGGGTGGTGCCGCATGAGCGCCGAAGAGTCGATCACGAGCCTGCCGGATGCGGTGGCGGCGTTGGGTGCGTTGCCGGTGCCGGTCGGGCCCGAGCCGCAGGCGTCGGACGTGGCGGCCGAGCAGTTGGACTTCCTGCATCGCGTGACGCTGCCGGACCTCCGTCGTGAGGTGCAGCACCACCAGGACGGCAAGGCCCGCTGGAGGGAGCGTGCGGAGACCGCTGAGGCTCGGGTTGCCGAGCTGGAGGCGGAGCTGGCCGTCGCGAACGGTGTGCTGGATGACGCGGCGCAGGCGCGGCGGGATGGCACTGCCTGTCCGTGTCCGTCGGTGGATCGCACGCATCAGGTGGGCTGCCCGGAAGACGGTGTGCCGGTGGCGTCGCTGCGTGAGCCGGAGGGCGAGTTCCACGGCGCGCTGCACCACACCTACCGCGTGGGCCACGACCTGCCCGAGACGGGCGGCGGTGCGCGATGACGATCAGGCAGTGGGTTCCCGCCCTGCAGCTCCGCGACAAGCGGACCGGTCTGCGTCACGACGTCGTCCGTTGGGCGGTCGGTGCTACGCCCCCGTTCGGTTGCCGCTGGTGCGGTACGGAGCGCGGTCATCACGGCCGCCGCTGGGTGCGCGGTCATGGGATGCACGCGTGGGAGCGTCCGACTGAGGCGCAGATCAAGGCGCGGATGCTGGCCCGCCGGAACGCGCGGAAGGCCGTGTGCCGGTGCCCGCAGGACGACGAGCGGCGCCCGTTCGCTCCGGTCGTCGACCCGTACTCGTGCGAGGCCGATGAGTGCTGTGGCTACTTCTCCGAGCTGAGCCCCTTCGGGGGTGGTGGCCCGGTCGAGGGCCGCGACGCCAAGGTGTCCCGCGTCTGCGGTTGCGGCTGGCGTACGTCCGTCTGGCACGTGGATGACGGGTCGGCGGAGGCCGAGCTTCACGGCCACGTCGTCCGTGTCCACGGCGGGACCTACCCGGAGCGGGCGGGGGTCGCCTGATGGAGCTTCTCGTCTTCTTCTTCGCTGATCTGACGGTCCCCGCCGCGATCTCGCTGGGTGTCGGTGTGGCCGCTGCGGTGTCTGTCCCGGCGCTGCTGCTCGCGGACGCGCACCGTACGGATTTCCCTCGCTTGTGGCAGGCGGCTGTGCACGCCCGTCACGACGCGGATCGGGCGCTGGTCGCCGGGTTCAGGTGGGTGGAGGCCGTCGTCTTGGACGCCCGGCTGACCGCCCGTGATGCGGCTCTGACGGCTGCCGCGCTGCTTGCTCTTCTTCTCCCCGCCACGGAAGGCGCCACCCGATGACTCAGCGTGCGAGGCAGCTTCAGATGCACGTGGAGGACCTGCTACTCCTCCTGAACGCCAGCAAGGTCAAGAAGGCCCCGTTCGTGTATGGCGGCTACAGCATTCCGCTGCGCGTCTTCGACAAGGCAGAGCCGTTCATGCTGGGCGACGTCACCCACGCGGAATTCACGGACGCACAAGTCTTCGCTGACGTAGCGCTCCGGGACCTGCCGACGCCGCTCAACTTCGTCGGCATGCAGAACGTCACCGAGCCCGAATCCGATGAGGATGTCGGCGTCCATCGACTGGATGTTGTGCGCCGCCCCCTGCTCCCCGTCAAGTTCCTGACCAGGCACATCGTTGCCCACCGACGGCTCTTCCTGCGCCGAAACGGCGGCACTGGGGACACGTCAATCGCCTACTACGGGAGCAACACCGGCGAGCCCGGGTCGTGGGCCCACCTCCAGCTGGGCGCGCCGCTGCTTGACGTACGGCCCCAGTCGGCCGCGTTCCTGATGATGTCGCTGGGTCTCCAGTTCAATCGCGACTATCTCTGGCACGCGCACCTCAAGTGGCCTGGCGCTGAGGCCGGGGTGATGATCCCGACCACACCGCAGGGGGCGCGTTCCTTGTTCCGCCTGCGGGACTACGAGGCAGGCGCCTCTCGCCGGAAGGCCCTCATCCACTGGGTCTCCGAGCACTCCCGCCGCATCCGCAAGGACACCACCGAGGAGACCCGCGTCTGGGTCCGCGAGCACACGCGTGGTGTCACCAAGTTCAAGTGGCAGGACATGGAAGGCGCCATCTACCCGGCGGCCCATGACCTGCGCCGTTTGGAGCAGGCCAAGGGAGCCACCCGATGAACAAGTCCACGAAGCCGCCGCTCAGCTTCGAGCTCGGCACCAACCACCTCCACGGTGTCCTCCGCGTCGACGACATCCGCCGCGACACCCTCGTCCAACTCGTCCAGCACTGGGCCGGTGACCCGCAGTCCCGCGACGACATCATCGACGCCCTCGACGAACTCGCCGCCGTCGTCGGCAGTGTGGCCCGTGAGGGCGAGTTGGACGCCGCGATCGAGCAGGTCGAGGACGTCGCCGGGATGGAGACCGCGCACGTCGAGGTGGGCGCGTTCGACATCCGCCGTCTCCTCGGCGAGCTGACGGCCGTGGAGCGGGTGACGTCCCGGTTCCGTAAGGGCGCCTCGGAGATCAAGCACGCGGCGATGCGCGCCACCCGCCGCCACTTCGCCGCGAACCCGCTGCCCGAGCAGCAGGACCGGCGGTGGACGGCATGAGTGAGTACCCCGAGATCGCGGTCCGGTTCGCCCGCGACACCGCCAGCCACCAGATGACCGCTCTCCACGAAGACGGCCTGTACCGGCACCTGCGGTTCGCGAACCCGGCGGCCGACGGGCACACCCCGTTCGAGCTGATCACGTGGCCGTTCAACCTCGTCGTCAAGGCCGGGTGGACGTTCCACTTCGACATCGACGCCACGCCGGACATGCTCGACCTGTTCCGGAAGACCGCGTTCCCCGGCGAGATCAACCCCGGCTACTGGTCGGAGAAGGTCCGCGCCGGACGGGACGAGATCGACGGCTTCTCCGACGACCTCTTCGAGCAGCAGGTGAAGGCGCACGTCGTCGCCGCGATCCGTCAGGGCGACGCACCGCGCGGCATCGGGGCGGCGGTCACCCGAGACATCTTCACGTGGGGCGACATCAGCCACGAGGCGGGCGCCCGCAGGGAGCTGGAGGACTTCCGGTACGAGTGCTGGACGTTCGGCGACACGAGCGAGTGGGACTTCTCCGACTACACGCCCGGCTTCCTGCACTGCTGCCACGCGGTCCGTCGCGGCATCGACCTGTGGGACGCCGCGCGGAAGACGGCGGGGGTGGCCTCGTGAACGCCCGCCCGCCGTACCTGATCATCGCGTTCCACAGCTTCCTCGCCGGGGCGCTCGCCGCACTCGCGGTCAACGCCGTCTGGTACGTCGCCGCCGGTGGTTTCCCCTCGGTGTTGGTCAGCATCCTCGCGGCGGACACCGCGGTCGCCGTCTGGTCGATCACCCAAG
>DATIEW010000099.1:0-6348 GCA_035455585.1 Vicinamibacterales bacterium
GTTCTGGGGATGGCGGGGCGCTACACTGGGTCAAAACTCACCGGTGGGGAGATCCCGAGCGGCGGTGTAAGAGCGTCCGGAGGAAGACGTCCCCCGGTGGGAACTGAACGTCCATGGAATCTGATGCCGCGCCGACGCAAAAGGGGGCTCGAGTGCTGGTGGTCGAGGACGAGCCGCACATTCGCGACCTCGTCGCGCTTCATCTGCGACTCGAGGGCTTGAACCCCGTGCTGATCGGCGACGGGACCGCGGCGCTCGAGCTGACGCGGGCCGAACCGTTCGACCTGATCATCCTGGACCTCATGCTTCCGGGGCTGGACGGCGTGACGGTGTGCCGGGCAGTCCGCCGGGAGCCGCTGAACGCCGACGTGCCGATTCTGATGCTGACCGCGCGGCGCGAGGAGTCCGACAAGGTCCTCGGACTCGAAAGCGGCGCCGACGACTATCTGGCGAAGCCGTTCGGCGTGCGCGAGCTCGTCGCCCGCGTGCGCGCGCTGCTGCGCCGGCCGCGAGCCTCGCAGATCGCCAGGATGGCCGCAGGGACCGGGCAGGCCGTCTCGGCCGCCGGCGTCACCGTCGATCCCGCGCGGCGGCACGCGCGCCTCGACGGGCGCGAAGTCGAACTGACCGCTCACGAGTTCGACCTGCTGTACCTGCTCGCCAGCAATCCCGGCATCGTGTTCAGCCGCGAGTCGCTCGTGCAGCGGGTCTGGGGCGACGACACGTTCGTCACCGCGCGCAGCGTGGATACGCTCGTCAAACGGCTGCGCCGCAAGCTGGAACCGGATCCGGAGGAGCCGCGCTACATCCTCACCGTGTGGGGAGCCGGCTACAGGTTCGCCGATGTCTGACCCGGTCTGGTACCGCAGCCTCTACTGGCGGATCGCCTTCGGGTTCGTCGCACTGCTGGCGGTGCTGCTGCTGGTCCAGGCCCTCCTCTTCCTCTGGCTCACCGACCGCATTGTCGGACCTTCGTCGCGGACGCCCGCGCAGCTCGCGGCGCACGTCGCCACCGATTTATCGAATGCGCTGAAGAGCAACCCGGCGCTCGAGATCGAGACGTATCTGCGCGAGCGTTACGGCCACATCTACCAGCCTTTCGTGGTGGTGATGCACGATGGACGGTCAGCGTCGAACCGTCCTGGCAGGATGCCGCCCGGATTCCAGCGCGCGGCGTTCATCGCTCTACGCCGCGCAGCCGGCGGTGCCGACCTGCCGGCAGCTGCGCGCGGCCGCCCGCCCGCTGAGATTGCACCGATCGTGGTCGACGGCACGCGCGTCGGCGCGGTCGCCGTCCCGGCAAACCCGCCGCCGTTGTTCGTCGCCCTCCAGGAGCTCGGGCCCACGCTGGCCTGGGTCGCCGCCGGGCTGCTGGCCATTGGCGCCGCGGTCATGGCGCTGGTCATCTTCAGGCCGGCACACCGGCGCCTGCGCACCCTGGAACAGGCCGCTTCCGCCCTCGGACAGGGACGTACCGACGTGCGCGCGGCCGAGAACGGCGGCGACGAGGTCAGCTCGCTGGCCCGGACGTTCAACCGGATGGCCGACGACCTCAGCGCGCGCGCCGCCGCGCTCTCGGCTTCCGACCGCGCTCGCCGCCAGCTGCTCGCCGACGTGTCGCACGAGCTGATGACCCCGCTGGCGGCCATCCGCGGCTATACCGAGACGCTGGCGATGCCCGAAGTCGATCTCGACGCGGCGACCCGGCAGCGATACCTCGAGATCGTCGGCGAGGAAACCCAGAAGCTCGAGACGATGATCGGCGACCTCCTCGATCTGGCCCGGCTGGAGGGCGGCGGCGGGACGCTGGCCGTCGAAGATGTACGAGCCGCCGATCTGTTCGGGCGGATTGCCGACCGCCACGGACCGGCGATCCGCGAGCGCCGCCTCACGCTGGAGACGCGCGTCGATCCCTCTGATCTCACGGTCCGCGGCGATCCGCACCGGCTCGAACAGGCGCTTCAGAACCTGGCGGCGAATGCCCTGCGGCACTCGCCAGAAGGCGGTCATGTGTACCTGTCCGCCGTGGCCGATGGCGACGACGTCCGGATCAGCGTGCGAGACACGGGCCCGGGGATCCCCCCTGAACACCTGCCGCGAGTCTTCGATCGGTTCTACAAGGTGGACGCGTCGCGCACGGCGACCGCCATGCCGTCCGGCAGCGGTCTCGGCCTGTCGATCGTCCGGACGATCGTCGAGCGTCATGGCGGCAGCGTGACGGCCGATAACGCGCCAGGCGGCGGGGCCCTGTTCGAGATCGCGCTGCCGCGCGGGCGCGGGCCGGTTCCTTCGGGTGGCACCGGCAAGACGCGGCGAGTCGAAGCGATGGTGGAGCGCTGAACGCTCATGGCCAACTCCCAACTCGCCAACTCCCAACTCCCAGGGCACCCGCCGCCGGTCGCGGGGAGTTGCTCGGATCGCCGCGTGCGTCGAGCGCGGTCGTGCGCTTCGGCCGCAGGCGCGGCGGCCCTGCTCGCCGTATTCATCTACCCGATCGGCGCTCAGCAGGCTCCGGCGCCCTGCGCCGTGAAGGGACGTGCCACGAGCGGCGGCACGCCGCTGCCGGGGGTCTCCCTGGTCGCGTTCAGCGGCGAGACGGTGACAGGCGCCACGTCGACAGATGCCGACGGCACCTATCGTCTGCTGCTGCCTCCCGGGTCCTTCCGTCTCACGGCGGAACTGACAGGGTTCCAGCCGATCGAACGTGAGCTGACGCTCGGCGAGCCGCCGTGCGACCACGTCGCAGACCTGGTCTTCGTCCTCGCGCCGCGTTCCCGACCGACCTCCGCGGCGGCGCCTCCAGGGCAAGGCAGCGAGGCCCAGAGAGGTGCGCCGCCAACAGGCCCAACCGCACCCGGACCCGCGGGACGCGGATCGCGCTTCGAGACGCTCGCCGTCCAGACGCAGGCAACGGCGGCAGCCGGCCTGGAGGTGAATCCGCCCGACCGTGAAGCCGTCGAAGCAACCCGTCTCCTCCTGCCGCCCGGATTCTCGGCCGACACCCCGACCGAAGCCGTCGCGATCACCGGGAACATGGCCAGCCTGGATCGCGGGATGATGGCCGATCGCCTGGGTGCGATCGCCAGGGGAGAGTTCGATCCCGTAACGGGCCAGTTCGCGCAAGGCTTCGGCCCGGAAGGCGCGGAAGGTCAATTCGGCGGGCGCGGGGGTCGCGGCGGACCTGGAGGACGCGGCGGGCGCGGCGGCGGACGCGGTGCGGACTTCGTGATTGGAGGGCGCGGCGGGCGCCAGGGCACGTTCAACGCCCAGGCGACCTATTCGTTCAGCGGGTCGGCGCTCGACAGCGCTCCCTATCAGCTGCGGCCCGACTCCCCGGCAGACAAACAGCCGTACACGCGGCAGAACTTCGGCGGTACCATCGGCGGTCCGCTTCGCATCCCGGGCGTCTACAACGGCGGCCGCCGCACGACCTTCATGTTGAACTACGGCGGCAACCGCGGCGGCGACCTGTTCGACCAGTACGCGACGGTCCCATTGGAAGCGATGCGCGGCGGAGATTTCTCCTCGAGCCCGGTGCCGCTCGTCGATCCGGCGACAGGATTGCCGTTCCCCGACAACCGGATTCCACAGGATCGGATGAGCCCCTCGGCGCTGGCGCTGCTGCGCTTCATCCCGCTCCCGAACGTGCCAGGCACGGCGCGCAACTTCCACCACACGACGACGCGCGACACATCGTCGGACAACATGAGCCTGCGCGTCACACACAGCTTCACGGAAGTGGCTGCCGGAGGGCGGGGCGGCTTCGGTCGCGGCGGCGGGCGCGGCGGCCGCGGAGGGGGCCGCGGCAACCAGGGCACCAGCGTGATGATGAACGCGCAGCTGCAGTACCGGAACAGCGACGGCGAACAGATCAACGTTCTTCCGCTGCTCGGTGGAGCGACCGCAGGCTCCAGCCTGTCAGTGCCCGTCACGCTCAACATCGCGCACCGGCGGCAGCTCCACAACGTGAATGTGACGTTTTCGCGGACGTCATCGAACGCCTTGAACCGGTACTCGTTCGTAGAGGACGTGGCGGGCGGGGCGGGTATCTTCGGCGTGGCCCGGGATCCGTTCGACTGGGGCGTTCCGCAGCTGTCCTTCTCGAGCCTGTCGAGCGTGCGGGACGTCACGCCTGCGCTGCGCAAGGACGGCCGGTTCTCGGTGGGCTACACGTGGACCCGTCCGATGGCACGCCACACGCTCCGGTTCGGCGGCGATTTCCGCCTGGACCGGTCGAGGAGCCGGACCGACGCGGACGCCAACGGCGCGTTCGTCTTCACCGGGCTCTACTCGTCCGACGGGCGCGGCGTACCCCGCGGCGCCGGTCTGGACTTCGCCGATTTCCTGCTCGGCCTGCCGCAGCAGACGTCGCTGCAATACGGACCGGGCATTGTGGATCTGTCGGGGCGCTCGATGAGCCTGTTCGTCCAGGACGACTGGCGGCGGAGCGCCGGTCTGACCTTCAACCTTGGAGTCCGCTACGAGCTGCTGTGGCCGTTCGTCGAAGAGAACGGCCACATGGTGAACCTGGACGCCGCAGAAGGATTCTCCGCGGTCGCGCCAGTCCCGTCGGGCGGGACGGGTCCCTACACGGGACCGTACCCGGCGGCGCTGGTGCGGACCGATCCGAACAACGTCGCGCCGCGCGTCGGCATTGCGTGGAGGGTAGCACCGGGCATGGTCGTGAGGGGCGGCTACGGCATCAGCTTCAACTCGGGCTCGTACTCGTCCATCGCCAGGCAGCTCGTCGGCCAGCCGCCCTTTGCCGTCGCCAACACCGGCGTCGGGACGCTCGAGTCGCCGCTGTCGCTCTCCAATCCGCTGGCGAACGCCGCGCCGGCCGACACGCGCAACACCTACGGGATCGACAAGGACTACGACCTCGGCGTCGTCCAGACGTGGAACGCCGATTTCTCCCGCGATCTGGGACAGGCATGGAACGCCGGCGCGAGCTACGTGCACACGCGCGGCTCGAGCCTGGACATCGTCCGGGCGCCGAACCGTGGCCCGGACGGCGTGATGCTCGACGGCGTCCAGCCGTTCCTCTGGCAGTCGTCCGAGGCCGCGTCGGTGCTCCACGCGGCGGCCTTCCGGGTACGCCGCCGTCTCGTGAACGGTATCGGCGCCGGGTTCTCGTACACGCTCGCGCGCTCGCGCGACAACGCGTCGACGATCGGCGGAGGCGGAACTGTCGTGGCCCAGGACGATCGCAATCTGGACGCCGAATGGGGCCTCTCGAGCTTCGACCGCCGCCATCAGTTCAGCGCCGACATGAACGTCGAGCTGCCGTTCGGCGAGAACCGGCCCTGGCTGAATCAGGGAGGCATCTGGGCGGCGCTGCTCTCGAACTGGCGCGTGACGTCGACGTTCACGTGGCAGTCGGGAACGCCGTACACGCCGCGCGTGGTCGGGGCGGCGAGCGACGTGGCGCGCGGCACCAACGGCACGCTCCGGGCAGACTACGACGGACAGAGGGTCGCGGTCGCAGATCCGACGATCGATCGCTTCTTCAACACCGCCGCCTTCTCGGTTCCCGCTCCCGGGCTGTTCGGCACCGCGTCCAGGAACATGATCATCGGTCCGGGAAGCCGCCTGCTCAACGCGCAGCTGGCGCGCGATCTGCGCATGGGCGGCAACCGCGTGATCTCGTTCCAGCTCAACGCCACAAACCTCCTGAACATGGTGAACTACGCGGCGATCGACACGGCGGTCAACTCGCCGACGTTCGGCCAGGTGCTGTCGGTCAGGCCGATGCGCTCGGTGCAGGCCGGCGTGAGGTTCAGGTTCTGATGGCTCGATCAACCCTGATCCGACAGACTTTCTTGCGCCGAAACGCGGTGAGACCGCCCAAAGGGGTCACTGTGACCGGGCCGGGAGATTAGGAGGTAGAACAGGAGAACAGGAGATCAGGAGAGGGGAGCACGCCGCGCGCGCCGCGGCGGACCGTGCCGGTCGCCCGCGACCGACACAACCGCTGAACGACAACTCGGTAGTTCCCGTCCTCCTCTTCTCCTGACCTCTTGATCTCGTGTTCTGAACGCTCCTGTTCTCCTGACCTCGTGTTGCCCTTCGCGTTCTGTCGGCTTGACCTTGACTAATGGCGCCCGCGCTGACGACGGCCCAGACTGAAGAATTCGGATTCGAAACGTGACTCAAGTACTCAGCTTTCGGTCGGTCAAGGCTTCTGGGCGGTTCCCGACGGCACTCGTCCTAGTCTTCGTGGCGGCTGCGGCGCCGACGTCGGGCGGGCAGCCGCCGGCTCAGGACCCTCAACGGCCACCGGTCTTCCGCACCACGCGAGAGGTAGTGTCGGTCGACGTCATCGTCCGCGACCGGGCCGGGGCGGTC
>DATIEW010000100.1:0-16618 GCA_035455585.1 Vicinamibacterales bacterium
CTATAGCGCCGATGGGAAGGCGCCGACCCCGGTCAAGCCAGGTGCGAAGATCAAGGCCACCTTCAACGACGCGAGGCGGTGGAAGGGCCAATTGTGAGTTCTGAGAACTCACAACTCCAAACTCACAACTTCAGTCGTCAGAACCCGGTAATATGGACGTATGTGGTTCGCACGACTGACCTCAGTGGGGCTGGGCGCGGCAGTCCTCGTCGCCGCCGCGCCCGCAATCCTCGGTCATCCTGACGCCCAGATCACAAGATCTCGAGATCACAGAGATAGCGAGGCGAGGCGTTCAGGAGACCGCCCACCGCGAACCCGCGAACAGCGAACCGCGAACCGCGAACCGCGGGCGCAGAGCTCGGGCGAGGCGACCCCGGCCGAGGCCAGGCAGTTCCTCGACGAGGTCGACCGCGAGATGCTGCGCCTGAGCATCGCCGAGAGCCGCGCCGGCTGGGTTCAATCGACCTACATCACGCCCGACACCGAAGCGCTCGCCGCGCAGGCCGGCGAGGCGCTCATCAGCGCGCTGACGGAGTACGCCAAGCGGGCCGTTCGCTTCCGGAACACGCAGGTCTCGCCCGCCGAGCGCCGGCAGCTCGAGCTGCTCCGCACGTCGCTTACGATGTCGGCGCCGCCCGATCCGAAGGAGGCGGAGGAGCTGACACGGCTTGTGACGTCGATGGAGGGCGTCTACGGCCGCGGGAAGTACTGCCCGCCGGGCGGCGGGGGGGACGGCTGCCTCGACATCACCGAGATCACGCGGATTCTCGCCGAGAGCCGCGATCCGAAACGACTGCACGACGTGTGGGCCGGCTGGCACACGATCTCCGTTCCCTTCAAGGACGATTACACGCGGTTCGTCGAGCTGTCGAACAGGGGCGCGAAGGTCCTCGGTTTCGCCGATACCGGCGCGATGTGGCGAAGCAAGTACGACATGCCGCCGGCGGAGTTCTCGAACGAGCTGGACCGTCTCTGGAAGCAGCTCCAGCCGCTCTACGTCTCGCTGCACGCCTACGTCCGCGCCCGCCTCCGCGACGAATACGGCACGCTGGTCCCTGAGAGAGGCCCGATTCCGGCTCACCTCCTCGGCAACCTCTGGCAGCAGGACTGGTCGAACATCTTTCCGGTAGTCGCCCCGCCGGGACAAGGCCCGACGTTCTCGCTCACCGGGAGGCTGAAGGCGAAGCAGATCGACGCGCTCGAGATGGTGCGGATCGGCGAGCGGTTCTTCACCTCGCTCGGGTTCGAGCCGCTGCCGGAGACGTTCTGGGAGCGTTCGATGTTCGTCAAGCCGCGGGACCGTGAGGTCGTGTGCCACGCCAGCGCGTGGAACATCGACAGCGTCGACGATCTGCGCATCAAGATGTGCATTGACGTTACCGCCGAGGACTTCACGACGATTCACCACGAGCTGGGGCACAACTTCTATCAGCGCGCCTACAACCGGCAGCCGATGATCTTCCGCGACAGCGCCAACGACGGCTTTCACGAGGCGATCGGCGACACGCTGGCGCTCTCGGTCACGCCGGACTACCTCGTGAAGATCGGACTCCTCGACAGAGCCCCGGACGCGTCGGGCGATACGGCGCTGCTGCTGAGGTCGGCGCTCGAGCGGCTCGCGTTCCTGCCTTTCGGCCTGCTCGTGGACCAGTGGCGGTGGCAGGTGTTCGACGGGACCATCTCTCCCGCGAACTACAACCGCGCCTGGTGGGCTCTCAAGCTCAAGTACCAGGGTGTGGCGCCGGTGGAGCCGCGCGGCGAGGAGCTCTTCGATCCCGGCGCGAAGTACCACGTGCCGGGCAACACCCCCTACACCCGGTACTTCCTGGCCGGGATCCTGCAGTTCCAGTTCCACCGCGCGCTGGCGAAGGCTGCCGGCTGCGCGGCGCCGCTCCATCGCTGCTCGATCTACGGCAGCAGGGAAGCCGGCCGGAAGCTGACGGCCATGCTCGAGATGGGCGCCTCGCGCCCGTGGCCTGACGCGCTCGAGGTCCTGACCGGCCAGCGCGAGATGGACGCGAGCGCGATGGCCGACTACTTCGCCCCGCTCAAGACGTGGCTCGACGAGCAGAACCGGGGCAAGCCCGTGGGGTGGTAGAGCTTCGCCATTGATGGCCGATGCCACTTGACATCGGCCGGCGCACGGGGAATAAACACCAGATCGAAACAGCGCGGACGAAGCAAGGAGGGTGCATGTACAGGAAAGGCTTCGAGGTTGCGGCGTTGGCCGGCGCGGTCCTGGTCCTGGGGTGGGCTGGCCTGGAGACCGGCCTGTGGGCGGAGCGTGGACAGCAGCCGCTGCCGGCGGCATCGGGGAATGGTCCAGGCTTCCGGGCGATCGGACCGCTGGCTTTTGCGCCCGACGGCACGCTGTTCGCGGCCGACACGCAGTCAGCCGCGATATTTGCTCTCGACCTGGGCAGCAGTGCCACGGGCGGGGCGCCGGGCGCGAAGAACGTGGCGGCCGTCGATCAGAAGATCGCGGCGATTCTCGGCACCGAGGCGCGCGAGATACTGGTGACCGACCTGGCGGTTCATCCGAAGACGCGGAACGCCTACATCTCCGTCATGCGGGGCCAGGGAGCCGACGCCCGGCCGGCGCTGCTTCGAATCGACGGCGCCGGTGCGATCGACGTCGTTCGAATGGAGGGGATGAAGTTCTCGCGGGCGGAGCTGCCGAACGCGCCGCAGGCCACGCCGGGTGCCCGTAGGAGTCCACGCACGGACTCGATCACGGACATGGCGTTCGTCGACGGCAGGCTGCTCGTGGCCGGTCTCTCCAACGAGGAGTTCGCGTCGAAGCTCCGGGCCATTTCGTATCCGTTTGCCGGCGTGGACAACGGCACGAGCGTCGAGATCTACCACGGCAACCACGGGCAGTTCGAAACGAGATCCCCGGTGTACACGTTCGTGCCCTACAGGCTCGACGGCACCCCTCATCTGATCGCCGGCTACCTCTGCACGCCGCTCGTGAAGTTCCCGCTCGCCAGCCTGAAGGCCGGGGCGAAGGTGACGGGTACGACGATTGCCGAGCTTGGTAACCGGAATCGCCCGCTCGACATGATCGTGTACAAGAAGGATGGGCAGGAATTCCTGCTCATGGCCAACAACTCTCGCGGTGTGATGAAGATCCCGACCGCGTCGTTCACCTCCGCGCAGGGGATCACCTCGAGGGTGGAATCCGAGACGGGCGGCGTCGGGTTCGAGCCGGTGGCGCACATGAAGGGGGTCGAGCAGCTCGATCTGCTCGACGACACGCACACCATCGTCCTGGCACGCGGCGAAGGCGGAGTGCTGAACCTCGAAGCCGTGCCGCTGCCGTAGCGTGCGGATCGCACGACGGATCCGCGGCGTTACGATGCCGGCTGCCAGCTTCGTGCTGGCAGCCGGGCTGGCCGGCGCGTGCTCCGGCCGGGCAGCCGACAGTCCACCACGGATCACGCTCCGGACCGATACACCCGCGCCTGTCGTAGACGTCACCGGACTCCCGCGAGCGGATCTCGAACGGCTTGCCGGCGCCAGCCTGACGCCCGAGCAGTGGATCCGGCTGCTGCGTGTCGAGGTGTCGTCCGGTGGTGAAACGACATCAGCCGTTCCGCCCGTCGCCGGGAGCTATGCGATCGCCGGCGAAGCGATCCGATTCACGCCTCTGTTCCCGCTCGATCCGGGCCGCCAGTACACAGTGGTGTTCGATCCCTCACGGATGCCGGGGGCGCGGGACGGCGGGACCGGCGGACGAATCGAAACGGTCGTGAGCCGCCCCGCCGAAGCGCGGGCTCCCTCCACGCACGTCGAACGGGTCTACCCGACGCTGGACGTCCTCCCGGAGAACCAGCTCCGCATGTACATTCAGTTCTCGGCCCCGATGGGTCTGCGCGGCGGTCTGGACCATGTCCGGCTGCTCGACGAGCGTGGGAACGAAGTGGTGGATCCATTCCTGCCGCTCGACGCGGAATTCTGGAACGCCGATCGCACGCGTTACACCGTGTTCTTCGATCCGGGGCGCGTAAAGCGGGGCATCCTTCCGAACAAGGAGATGGGACGCGCCCTCGAACCGGGTCGACGCTACACGCTGGTCGTGTCGTCCGAGTGGAGTGATGCCTACGGGCTGCCGTTGAAGTCCTCTTTCGCGCGCGAGTTTCGTGTGACATCCGCCGACGAGCGTCCGCTCGACACCGGCGCGTGGCGCATCGAGCCTCCCGACGCAGGCAGCTCGGCGCCGCTGACGGTGAGCTTTCCCGAGCCGCTCGATCATGGCCTCCTGATGCGGGCGCTCGGTGTCTCGCGCGGCGGCGCTCCGCTGGCAGGGGAGATTCGTGTCGAAGACGCCGAACGCCGCTGGATCTTCACACCACGCGATCCATGGGGCGCCGGAGATCACGAGCTCGTAGTGCTGTCGTTCCTCGAGGATCTCGCCGGCAACCGAATCGGCCGCGCATTCGAGGTCGATGCCTTCGACCGTGTAGACAAGGGCGCGGAGCCGGAACGGCACATCGTCCCGTTCCGGGTTGCGCCGGGTCCCGGGAGCTAGAGAAGTTGACAGGAGATCAGGAGATCAGGAGATTGGTAACAGGAGATCAGGAGACCAGGAGAACGGAAGATCAGTATTAGGAGATCAGGAGATCAGGAGATCAGGAGGTCAGGAGGTCAGGAGGTCAGGAGGTCAGGAGGTCAGGAGATCAGGAGATCAGGAGATCAGGAGATCAGGAGATCAGGAGATCAGGAGATCAGGAGGACCGTTGACAGGGCGCTGGGAAGACGAGCGGTGTCAGGTGCCAACTTCCAGTACCCGGCTCCCAGGGTTCCTGGCGGCCGAGTGTCAGTGCCTTGGGGGGGTGGAAGTTTGGAGCTTGGGTGTTGACACGACTCGATCTCTTTCCTGGCGAGGCTGGGATTCCCCCATGAGCGCGAGTGCCGCCCACGCGGTCGTCGATATCCGCTGCGCGTAGCTTTCCTGCCGCGCGGGTCGTGTCGTCTCGGGCCAGCTTCCGTCCGGAAGCTGCGCGCGCACGAGGTACTCGCGTCCTCGTGCGATTGAGGTCTCGAGTTCGGTGCCGTTATACACCGGGGCCGCGAGGTCGGGCCGCCTCGAGCGTTCGAGGAGCGCCAGCACGGCGATGGCGGTGTCGAATGGCTCGGATGCCGTGGTGGGATACGCGCCCCAGCCGCCGTCGGGTCCCTGAGAACGCTTGAGGAAGTCGAGGGCTCGGTGGCGCTGGCGGCTTGACGTCTCGTCCTTCGCGTCGCCGAGCCCGATGAGGAGCGCGACGGCGTCAGGCGCGTTCAGGGCTTCGACGCGACGGAGCCAGTCGACGCCTCTCGCCATCGCGTCGGGCCTCGCCGGCGCCCGCGCGTGCGACAGGACGCGAAGCGCGAAGGCCGTGGCCAGGGGCGTGCCGTAGGTGGCGGGCGATCCCAGGCTCGCCGAGGAGTCCAGACGCCACGAGCCGTCCGGCCGCTGGTCTGCGGCCACCAGTTCGGCCGCGGCATCCACGGCGGACTGCGGTACCAGCGCCGCGTTGGCGGCGGCCACCGCTGCCAGCGCGAACTGAATCCGCGCCAGCCGCTTGTCGTCTCCGCCTCCCTCCCCGCCGGCGTTCGAGTTCCAGCGCTCCGGGTTCGAGAGCCACTCCAGCGTATCGCGCAGCGCACGCCGGACGTCGTGTCCGCGCGCGAGCCCGACGATCAACACACGTGCCGCATCTCCGTTATTGTGGCACGAGTAGCACGCGTGCTCGTTCCGCCATCGAGGGACTTCGCGGGCCAGGTACTCCATGGCCCGTGTCTCTGCGCCAGATCTTCCTCCCGCAGACCCGGAATCCTGAGCCCTCAGCACCACCGCCGCGCACATCGCGGCGCACGCGGCGAGCACGGGGCCCGTTCCTCCAGCGCGCATGCCTCCAGTCTAGCAGCCCGTGGTTTCACCACGGGCTGCCAGCTCTTGACCGGGGGGCTTCGCCCCGCCGGACGCCCCACCTCCACCCCAGCGCGCACAGAACGCGCGCCGGGGGCCCCGGCGCGCCGTCGCTCGCGGGGACCCCCTTCGCCCCGCTCCCGCCTTCGCTGAAGCTTCGGCGTGCAAGCACGGCTAGCGAAACCTCCGTGCGGGAACCCTATTCGCGCAGCGCCGTGACCGGATCGACGCGGGTGGCTCGTCGCGCGGGAACGTAGCTGGCGGCGAACGCCACGACGCTCAGCCCGACTGGAACGGCGATGAACGTCAGCGGATCCGTTGCACTGACGCCGAAGAGCAGGCTCGCGAGGCCGCGGGTCAGCGCCCAGGCGGCGGCGAGTCCGATCGCGCCGCCGGCCGCGGCCAGCGTCAGCCCGTCGAAGACGACGAGCCGGAGGACTCTGGACGGCTGTGCGCCGAGCGCCATGCGGATGCCGATCTCGTGCGTCCGCTGCGTGACCGCGCAGCTCAGTACGCCGTGGACCCCGATGGCGGCGAGGACGAGAGCGATGGCTGCGAGGAGGCCGAGGACGAGCATGGTGAAGCGCCTCTCGCCCACGGCCTGGGCCAAGGTGTCGTCGAGCGGCTCGAGACCGAACACCGCCAGCGCCGGATCCTGCCGGGCGATGGCGCCGCGCACGCTGCCGGCCAGAGCGGCGGGATCGCCCGAGGTCCGGACGAGCAGCGCTCCCGAACCGTTGGCCGACGGCGCCTGCGAGAGCGGCGCGTAGACGGCCGGCGGCGGCGCCTCCGCTATCCCGTGGAACCGCTCGTTGCCGACGATCCCGACAATCGTCCGCCGAGCACCCCAGAACTCCATCTGTCTGCCGAGAGGTTCGTGGTTCTCGAAGAAGCGCCGCGCGGCGGCCTCGTTGATGACGACCACGGGCGGCGCGGTCGTCCCGTCCGACGACGCCAGCGCCCGCCCCCGCACGAGCGGTACGCCCATCGTCCGGAAGTAGCCGTCCGTGACGCGCCGCACGGAGATCTCGGGCCAGTTGCGTCCCTCCGCTTCACGTCCGACCACGCTGAACGAGTTGGTGAAGCCGGGATCCATCGGATGGTTGCCGGCGATGGCGGCGTCCACCACGCCCGGGAGCCGGCGCGCGTGCTCCAGCAGGCCCGCGGAGAAGGCGTGCATTTCCTTGAAGTCCGGCCACCGGGCGAAATCCACGGGGTATCGGCTCGAGGGCAGTTGATATTCGGCCTTGAGGATGCCCGCGGATCTGAATCCGGGGTCGACCTGCATCAGCCGCCAGAAGCTCTTGATCAGGAGCGAGGCGCCTATCACGAGCATCATTGCGAGCGCGAACTCGGCGGCGACGAGCATGGAACGGATCCGGGTTCGCTCGCGCCCGGCGGACCCGCCGTGGCCGCCGTCGGTCTTGAGCGTGCCCTGCACGTCCACCCGGCGCGCCTGGAGCGCCGGAGCCAGCCCGAACACCACGCCGGCGGCCGCCGACACCAGGAGCATGACCCCCAGCACCCGAAGATCCACCGCCGCGTCGGCAATCCGCGGAATGCCGACCGGCGCGAGCTTGACGAGCGCCTTCACGCCGGCGACGGCAATCGCAGACCCCAGCGCAGCGGCGCACGCCGCCAGCAGGAGTCCATCTGCCACGAACTGACGAATGAGCCGCCATGGGCCTGCGCCGAGCGCGATTCGAATGGCGACCTCGCGCTGGCGCGCGGTGCCGCGCGCGAGCAGCAGGTTGGCGACGTTCGCGCAGGCCACCAGGAGAACGAGCGAAACCGCCGCGAGCAGGACGAGCAGCGCCGGACGGATCGGTCCGAACACGATCGCGGACAGCGGTTCGACCGACACGCCTCTCGCGGCGTTGACCGGATAGGCGCGCTCGAGGTCCGCGGCAATCGCCGCAAGCTCCTCCTGCGCGGCCGCGAGTGTGCTGCGCGTGCGAGCCACCATGAAGATCGGATGCGTCGAACGCGGCATCGACTCCTCGTCTTCCTGCAGCGGCAGCCACAGGTCGACCGCCGCCCGCGCCCCGCGATCGGCGAACGACCGCGAGTAGTCCGCGGCGGTCAGGATCTGGAACACGCCGAAATCGGACCCGCGCGCCAGGATCCCGATCACCTCGAATGGCCGATCGTCCAGGCTCACCGTGCGGCCCAGAATCGAAGGGTCGCCGCCGAACGCGCGGTGCCAGAGACCGTCGCTGATTACGACTACGGCAGGCCCGCCGCGGCGCGTCTCGTCCGCCGTGAACGTCCGTCCGGCGATCGGTTCAGCCCCGAGCATCGGCAGCAGCTCGTGTGTGACTTCGAGCGCCTGCAGCCGCGCCGGCTCGCCGTGTTCCGGCGCGAAGTTCACCGACCTGCCGCCGAAAGCCCCGAGCTCGTCGACCTGCCGCGCCCGCTGCCGGAAGTCCAGATAGTCGGGCAGCGACGCGGGCTCGTGCGTGGTCCCCGTATCGCGGTCCGTCTCCCAGACAACGGCGAGCCGATCGATGTCGGGGATTGGGGCCCGCCGCAGCAGCACGTGGTCGACGATGCTGAAGATGGCGGCGTTGGCACCCACGCCGAGCGACAGCGTCAGCAGGGCCACCAGGGAAAAGGCCGGTGTGGAAGAGAGCAGCCGGGCGGCGTACAGAAAATCATTGCTCCACATCTTGGGCGCTTTCTCCTTTCAGCTGCCTCGTCGCAACGCTGAGCTGGATGCGGCGAGCCCGGCTCACATGCGGGCTCCCGGGGGCGCGAGGCCGTGCTAGAAAACTAGCACAGATAGACGAACGGTTCTCCGGCTGGGTTCCGTGTCAACTTCCAACTGCCAACTCCCAACTTCCAAATGCACCTGGCTCGGGGCTTGGCTGCTGGAATCCGGCGCCTCTCACGTGAGCGGCGCGAAGTACTTCTCAAGTTCCAGAAGTGCGGTCAACTCATCTCGATGGGCGTTGGGAGTTGGCGATTGGGAGTTGAACTCAATACCGCTTCGCGCGGAGGTACTCGAGCAGCGCCTGGCGGCCATCCACCCGGAGCTTCGTGTAGACGTTGTGCAGGTGGATCTTCACCGTTCCCACGCTGATCGCCAGCCTGGACGCCATCTCCTGGTTGTCGAGCCGCATCGTCATCAGCCGCACGATTTCCATCTCGCGCGGCGTCAGGATCTGCTCCAGATCGGCTTCGGCGGCCCGCCGTTCCTCGAGCCGGTGCGCGAGGGCTTCGTCATCGACGACGAGCCGCTGGGCGCCGTGGTAGACCGCCCGGACGCACTCCTCGAGCACGCGCGGCGCCATGGCCTTGAGCACGATTCCCCGCGCGCCCAGGCGCGCCGCGTCGAGCAGCTCCCCTTCGTCCTGGGTGGCCGAGAGCACGACGACGGCGGGCGGCTTGCTCGGGTCCAGGCGCCGCAGCACGCTGAGCCCCGGCTCGTCGGGCAGCGCCAGGTCGAGCAGCAGGACGTCCGGCTTCAGCGTCTCGACCGCGTGCAGCCCCTCCGCCGCGGAGCCGCACGTTGCCACCACCTCGAACTCCGGGTCCGATCCCAGCAGCTGCGCCAGTCCATTGAGGACGATGGGATGATCGTCGATGAGGACCAGTCTGATAGACACGTCAGCCTGCCATGACGGAGAGCGGCAGTGTGATCAGCAGCCGGCTCCCGCTGCCGGTGGAGGTGAGTTCGAGGGTGCCGTGCAGTCCGATGATACGCTCCTTCAACGACCAGGGACCCTGGTTCAGGCGCTCCAGCGACTTCAGATTGTACCTGCCCTGAAAAGGGAATCCCCGTCCATCGTCGGCTATCTCGAGCGTCAAGGCGCCGTTGGCCACGCTCAACCGGAGGGCGATCGCGGATGCGTCGGCGTGCCTGGCGGCGTTGAGGATTCCCTCTCTTGCAATTCGGAACACTTCGTCGCCGATTGCGCCCGTGTGGCCGTCGGCAGACGGATCGAGATCGGTCGTCACCTTGACGCTCCATTGCCGCTCGATCCGTTCCGCCAGGCCTCGCAGCCGCTCCGCCAGGCCGATAGGCGAAACCTCTGACGCGATCGGCGCTTCGGGCCGGAGGCGGCGGATGAAGGAGCGCATTTCCAGCTCGCCCTGCTCGATCTGGCGTTGCACTTCGTCGAGCTGGGCCGCGGCCTTGTCCCGATCGCGATCGAGCAGCCGCCTTGCGGCCATGAGCTGGAGCGCGGTTCCGGCCAGCGACTGCAGGAGGCTGTCATGGAGGTCGCTGGCGACCTTGACACGCTCGCCGAGCGCGACAGCCCTGCGGATATCCTGCAGCATGTAGAGGCTCTCGAGACGGGAGACTGCCAACCGCGCGGCCAGTTCACCGACCACCAGATCGTCGATCTCCATCTTCGGCTTGTCCAGCGAGAACAGACGGCCGCGCACGAGCTCGCCCTCGAGCGCCCATGACTGTAACGTAGCCATGCGGAAGCGCGCGCGCAGCGCCTCGTTGACCGGGCGGCAGTTGCATTGCCGGAAGCCGGAGTCCACGCGGTAGACGACACGGCCGTTTTCATCGGCTGCGTTCCAGGCCTGGAAGCTCGTATGTTCGAGGCGTGGCGCGACGAGCGAGGCGTAGGTCCCCTCGCGCTCCTGGCGGCACGTCACCTCGCCGGCTTCCATCCAGGCCACGTTGACGTAGCCGGAGACCGGCTCTTCCCAGACGAGAACGACCCTCGGCGCTCCGAGGACCTTCGCGGACTGCGAGACCAGCTCACGCGCGAGATCTTCCCGATCGTCGGGGATCTCGCGCGGCCAGGCAGCCAGGCGGCTGATTTCGCGCTGGAAGCGCTGGTGGTACGCGCCGAGGTATGCGAGCAGCCCCGAGATGATCGCCAGCTGCATCGCGCGGACCGGAAACGTCTCGGCTGCTACCCCCGGCACGCCGAAGATCGCGCTTGGCACCAGTGTGACTGCGCCAAAAGCCAGGACGCTGATGGCGCCCGTTGCCAGCGCGCCCCGCATCTGCCACCTGAGTGTCCCGCAGATCACGAGAAACACGTAAGAGATGAAGAGAGGGCTGGCGGTCCCTTCCGTGATCAGCGTCAGCCAGGAGAACACCGCCATGTCGAACAGGTGCAGCGCAACCGCCCACCCCCGGCCGAAACCGAGCGGACGCCAGACGAGTGCGACGATGGCCAGGCTGTAAGCGAGGTAGAGCCCGAGTGAGCCGGTGATGATCGGGTACTGGACCGGCCTGTTCGGCGCGATGATTACGGCGCCGAGCGCGCCGGCCACAAGAAGCACACGGCTTCCGGCGAGGAGCCATTCCAGCCGGACCTGAGGCGGCTGTTCCGGGTACGCCGCGGATGGGGTGGGAGCCCGGTCAACCGGGCTGTGAGCACGCGCTTGCGCCGGTTCTGGCCCGGGGCCTGGCGGCCCGGGCGGCGGCTCGCGCGGATTGGACGCGTCAGTTTGGGAAGCTAGATCGTGGCGCCGATCCACTCAATGACAATAGCCGATCTCGACGACGGCGGTCTCCCGCACAGGACTCTCCGGGAGGGGGTCGGCAACCTGCCGACGGATGCCCGGGCGGTCGGTGTCCCGGCGCCCGCCACGGAAGTCCTGGCGCCGATCCGGGAGCTGCCGCCGGTCGGGGCGCAACACTGCGCGGATGGAGACTGTTTCGCGCTGGTTGTGGGGCGTTCGTCGTGATCCCGGGCTGCTGCTCATTGGATACATCCTCGAGATGTAAAACTGATCAGGTATAGACGCAATGACACTTGCACGAGGCATGCCTTGCGGAATTCCTAGGAAATGCCGACAAATGATGCATCGCACATTGAGAAGTGCCGAAGCGTGAGGCCTTTTGTCTTCTCAATGACGACCTTGCAGACTTCCTGTGCGCGGTGCTGACGATCGAACTAACGTGGGCTCCGCCCCACACCCCCGCCTTCGCGCGAAGCGCTCCGGCGGGCCGTAGCCTTGTCCGCCTACGCGCGAAGCGCTCCGGCGAGACCTCGCCGAAGCCTTGGCGGAGGCGGGGCGGAGGCTGGCCGTGCGCGGTCCAGAGCACGCGCCGGCATCACCTGCCGAGCAGCTGATCGAGCTGATTCAGGCGCTCGTTGCTGCCGAGGAGCGCGAGGATGTCTCCGTGCCGGATGACCTCGTCTGCCGCGGGCGCGATATTGGTCACGACCGGCCCTGAACTGGTGGGCTTGCGCTTGATGGCGATGAGCGTCAGGCCGAGCCGCGGCCGCAGCTCGAGCTGCCTCAGTGTCCGCCCGACGAACGCATCTGGTGCCGGCACCTCCACGATGCTGAAGTCCCTGGAGAGCTCGATGTAGTCGATGACGTTCGGTATCACGAGGCTGTGGGCGGTTCGGATCGCCATCTCGCGCTCCGGGAAGATCACGCGCGACACGCCGAGCTTCTCCAGGATGCGGCCGTGCAGGGGCGTCACCGCCTTGGCGACGATCGTCTCGATCCCCAGCTCGCGGAGCTGCATGACGACGAGCAGGCTCGACTCGATGTTCTCGCCGATCGACACCACGGCCACGTCCACGTCCTGCATCCCGCAGGCCCGCAGCGCCTTCTCGTCGGTCGCGTCGATCTGGAGCGCATGGGTGATGACGTCGGCCAGGCGCTGCACGCGCGACTCGTCGGCGTCCACGCCGATGACGTCATGACCGAGCTCGGTGAGGGTGGTTGCCATCGCCGAACCGAACCTGCCCAGCCCGATTACGCCGAACTGCCTGCGCTTCAACGTGAACTCCGCTCATCCTGGCGTGGGGCTCCGCCCCACACCCCGGCTCGGTCGCTTGCGGGACCCCTACGCCCCGCGCCGCTCCGTCCCACCCCACGATGCACAAGACGCATCGTGGGGACCCCGGCTCGCAGGCGCGCCGTGCGCGCCTCAGCCGTGCTTGCACGGGGAATCTGACACATTCGAACACATTCTGGCCGTGCAAGCACGGCTCACCCGATCAGGAAACGGCCTTCCGGGTGGCGGACGCGCGGCGGCTGCGCGCCCCGCGCGATGGCCACGGCGAGCGTCAGCGGTCCAATCCGCCCCATGAACATCATGCCGACGACGAGGATCTTCCCGGCGTTCGAGAAATGGCCCGCGAGGCTCACCGGCACCCCGCCTCCGCCCATGGAGAGTCCCACGGTTCCGAATGCGCTCGTCGTCTCGAAGAGCGTCGGCAGGAGGTCGCGCCCTTCGACGACGAGCAGTATGCCGGCGACGAGGTTCAGCGCGAGGAACCCGATGAGGCAGATCGAGAACGCGCGGGCGACGATCGGCGGCGGGATCCGACGGCGCATCAGCGTCGGTTCCGGCGCCCCGCGTACCATCGCCCGGATCGCCGCGACCGTGATGGTGAACGTGCTGATCTTCACGCCGCCTGCGGTGCCGCCCGGGGCAGCACCGACGAACATCAGGATCATCAGGAGGAGCAGGCTCGCCGGCAGCATCGCGCCGATGTCGAGGGTGTTGAACCCCGCGGTGCGCGGCGTGACCGCCTGGAAGTACGACGCCAGGACCGCCTCGCCGAAGCCGAGCGATCCGAGCGTGCGTGGGTTGCCGCGTTCGATCAGCCAGATGAGGCAGGTCGTCGCCGCGATCAGTGCCGCGGTCAGCGTTACGACCAGGCGCGTGTGCGTCGAGAAACGCCGGTACCTCCGCACCCTGCCGATCTCGGTGAGGACGACGAACCCGAGGCCTCCGCAGATCACCAGCGTCGTGATCACGATGTTGACGAGCCAGTCCGCACGATACCGCATCAGGCTGTCGGAAAACAACGCGAACCCGGCGTTGTTGAACGCGGAGACCGCGTGGAAGAGGCCATAGTACGCCGCCTGCGCCAGGCCGTACTCGCGGGTCCACCAGGCGGCGAGCACGACCGCGCCGGCCAGCTCGAACACCACCGTCAGCTTCAGCACCGTCAGCACGAATCGCGCGAGGCCCTCCATCGTCTCCAGGTTGAGCGCTTCGAGCAGCGTCAGGCGCTCGTGCACCGTGAGCTGGCGTCCCAGCGCGACGCCCACCACGGTCGTGATGGCCATGTAGCCGAGGCCGCCCGCCTGAATGAGAAACAGGACGACGAGCTGCCCGAAGATCGTGAGGTCGTTGGGGGTGTCGGCCACGATCAGCCCGGTCACGCAGACCGCGGAGGTGGCCGTAAACAGGGCGTCGACGATCGTCAGCGGCTCGCGCGTGGCGGCGGCCGGCAGCTTCAGGAGCACGGTGCCCGCGGCGATGAGCGCGGTGAAGGTGAGCACGAGCACCCGTGCAGGGGAAACCTGGCGGCGGACCCGGAGGGAGCCGGCCGCCGGCTCCAGCGCCTGCGAGCCGTGCATCATGATCAGGACGCCCTTTTCAGCGGCGTGGTCGTGCGTATCTTGGCAGGCTCATGGGCCGCTGGTCCGCGAACGCCGCTGGCTGCTGCACGCTATCGGTCGACGGAGCGCCGGTAGTGTACGCGAGGTGGCGACAGGTGTCGACTCCCACGCCTGAACAGCGCGAGTTGCGGAGAGCGGCCCGCGAAGCCGAAAGGTAGAATAGAACCCTTCGAGATACGGGTTCGGTGCGACACATGAGCGCGTTCCGAATCGCACTCGCCAACATCCGGTTTCCGGCGACTCCCGAGGAGTCGGTTGCGCTGGCCGAACAGGCGGTCGCTCAGGCGTCCATCGAGCGCGCCGGCCTCATCTGCTTTCCGGAATGCTACGTTCCCGGCTACCGGGGCATGGGGAAGCAGGTGCCGCCACCCGACGCGGTGTTCCTCGAACGCGCGTGGGGCGCCGTGGCGGCGGCTGCCGCGACGGCAGGTATCACGGTCGTTCTCGGTACCGAACGCCTCGTTTACGATGCGCTGTTGATCACCGCGCTGGTCATCAATCAAGACGGCGCGATTGCCGGTTTTCAGGACAAGGTCCAGCTCGACCCCTCCGAGGAGGACACCTATTCGCCGGGCACCGGGAGGCGGGTGTTCCAATGCGGCCCGCTGACCTTCGGCGTCGCCATCTGCCATGAGGGCTGGCGGTATCCGGAAACCGTGCGCTGGGCCGCCCGGCGCGGCGCCCACATCGTGTTCCACCCTCATTTTCACGAAGCCGAGCCCGGGGGTTACCGGCCTTCGAGCTTCGCCGATCCGGCGAACTCGTTCCATGAGAAGGCGGCCTTGTGCCGCGCGGCCGAGAACGGCTGTTTCTTCGCAACCGTGAACTGCGCGAGCGAGGGATCCCCCACCACTTCCGCGGTGGTGCGCCCCGACGGGACGCTGCTCTGCTACCAGCCCTACGGCGAGCCGGGACTGCTCGTCGCGGACATCGACATCAGCGAGGCGACGCGCCTCTTCGCGGCCCGCTCCAAGCTCCTGTAGGGGTTGGATCTCTCACGCCTGCGGGGCTGCTCCGGCGGTTTCTCGCCAACGCGCCTCACGGTACGGAGAGAACGGAGAGTACGGAGAGGTTGCACCACGGAGGCACGGAGGGCACGGGGGCTGCTACAGCATCAGCGGCCACCGGGCAGTAAGTCACATCCTGCGATCTCCGTGCTCTCCGTGCCTCCGTGGTAGAGAATCCTCCGTCCCCTCCGTCGTTCTCCGTTTCTTCTGCGCGAATGAGCTGTCGGGTTAAGGCTGATGCGACCGACCGATCGCGCCGGCCTCTCATTCCCGGAGCGCGAGCAGGGGATCCACCCGGGCCGCGCGGCGGGCGGGCAGGTGACTTGCCACGAACGCGACGAGCATCAGGACGGCGGCGGCAGCCGCGAACGCGATTGGATCGGCCGGGCTGAGGCCCGCCAGGAACGTGGCCAGCGCGGGCGTGACCAGGAGCGACGCGCCGGCGCCGATCGCAATCCCCGCGCCTGCCAGCCGCGCCGCGTGACCGAGGACCTCGCGCTGCAGCTGCCGCGGCGTGGCGCCAAGCGCGATGCGGATGCCCAGCTCCGGGATCCTCGAGGCGACGAGGTACGACACGACGCCGTACAGCCCGATCGCGGTGAGGAGCAGGCCGACGATGCCGATCGTGCCGACCATCTGGGTGCCGACGCGCCGCATCGACAGTTCGGTGCTGGCGGCGTCTCTGAGCGTGCCGATGCTGACGTTGGCGGTCGGATCCAGGTCGTCGATCGCGGCCAGGAAGGCGGGCAGCATGACCGCCGGGTCGACCGCGGTCCGCGTGATGACCGTCAGCCGCCTCGGGCGCTGGGCGAAGGGATAGAACACGACCGATTTCGGCGCTTCGCCAATCGTGTCGATCCTGCTGTCGCGCACGATTCCGACGATCTCGGCGTCAGATTCGCCGCCGAGCTCGATGCGCCGGCCGAGCGCGCGCTCTCCCGGGAAGTAGGTGTTCGCGAACGTCTGGTTCACGATGGCGACCGGCGGCGTGCCGTCGCGATCCTTCGCATCGAATTCCCGCCCCTCCAGGACGGGAATCGAGAGCGTCTCGAAGTAGCGCGGTCCGACGCTGAGGGCGGTCGCCCGGGTTCCCGGAATGTCGCTGCGGCCGGCCGGGTGGAAGGCCGCGACGAGGGCGTCGCCGCCGAGCGGCACGAGCGCCGTGACGGCGGCCGACTGCACCCCGGGAATCTGTTCGAACCGTTCGACCACCCGATCCACGAACGCGAGGCGGGCTTCCAGGGGTCCACGTACGGGCTCGGCGTTGAAGCGCGTCACGACGCCGTGATCGAGATCGAAGCCGACATCGATGCCCGCGATCCGCATCTGACTCCGGAGGCACAGCGAC
>DATIEW010000101.1:0-2628 GCA_035455585.1 Vicinamibacterales bacterium
CTGCCGCCCGGCGGCTGCGGCGAGGCCTGGAATCTCGACGCGCCGGAGAAGGTCCTGGCGATCCAGCGTGCGTACGCCGATGCCGGCTCGGACTGCCTGATCACGAACACGTTCGGCGCCTCGCGCATCATGCTCGACCGGCACGACGAGGGAGAGCGGACGCAGGCGATCAATCGCGCGGCCGTGGAGATCGCGCGGCGCGCCTTTGGCGGCCGCCCGGGCTACGTGCTCGGCGACATCGGCCCGTTCGGCGGGCTGATGGAGCCGTACGGCGACATTCCGGTCGCTCTCGTGGAGAAGGCGTTCGGCGAGCAGGCCGAGGCCCTCGTGAGCGCCGGCATCGACGCGATCATCATCGAAACGCAGACGTCGCTCGAGGAGCTGGGAGTCGCCATCGCAGCCGCGCAAGCGGCGGGCGCGCCGTGCATCATCGGATCGATGGCCTTCGATCGCCTGCGCGAGGGCGACGAGGTGCGGACGATGATGGGCACGAGCCCCGAGCAGGCGGCGGCGTTCATGGCGGAGGCCGGCTGCCACGTGCTCGGGCTCAACTGCGGCAGCGGCATCGACATGCGCATCGCCGCCGATACGGCGCGGCGCTACCGGTCCGTTTCGGGGCTGCCGATCATGGCGCAGCCCAACGCGGGCCTGCCCGTGCTCGAGAACCTCAAGGTCATCTACAGGGAAACGCCCGACGAGATGGCGGCCGGCGTACCGGCGCTCCTCGACGCCGGCGCACGGATCATCGGCGGCTGCTGCGGGTCGACCCCCGCGCACATCCGCAGGTTCCGGGAGATCGTCGACCATGTCCGGCATCAAGATCGCGCTCGGGCCTGAGAACCCGGAGGCCGGCAGGCATCTGCCTCCGGACGGGGAAGACGGCTCCGGTGTCGGCATCAACTACGCCGACGCGTATATCAAGGCCATCAAGGTGACGCTCGACGACGGACGCAAGGTGGCGGTCAGGCGGAAGGGGCTGAAGCTGACCTTCATGATTGGCGATCGCAGCGGCGAGGCGCTTCTCCGCCGGCTCGATCACGGACCGGACGAGAAGACGATCGTGCACCGGGCGATCGAGGAGGCGGCGCGCAACGCCGGCGCTCGGTTCGCGGTCGAAGGCGGCGTGATGGTGCTGGAGATCTGAAGTCTTGAGTCTTGAGTTTTGAGAGCGTGTGAATGAATCGCCGACCGCTGGGATCTTGCAGCGGCGAGCGAGCGCAGACGCGAGCCAGGCGAGCGGAGTGGGGCGCAGGAGCCCCCGCGAGCGAGCGTGTGAGGGGGTCCGGGGGACGAAGTCCCCCGGCGAGAACTGAGGGCACGTCGTCAGAGATCGATCAGGCCGAGTCGCAGTGCCTTCCGCACGACCTCCGTCCGCGACGACGCACAGAGCTTGCCGAAGACGGCGGCGAGGTGGAACTTCACCGTGTGCTCCGAAATACCGAGCCGCCTCGCGATCTCGCGATTGCGCAAGCCGTCCGCCACGAGCACCAGCACGTCGTGCTCGCGAGGTGTGAGCTGTTCGATCAGGCGCGGCAGCTCGGGGAACCCGTCAGCCACGGCGCGATGGCCGCTCTCCTGCTGTAACCGTCACATCCTGCCATGCCTCTCCGCGCAGGAGCCGCACTGGCACCGGCTTGCCGATGCGATCGCCGCGGAGCAGCGTCAGGAGCGCTTCCGGATCGTCCACCGGCTCTCCCCCGAACGCGGTGACGACATCGCCGACGAGGAGGCCGGCCGCATCGGCGGGACTGCCGGTCCGTACCGCGGTCACCAGCAGTCCCCCGGCCGGTGCCCCTCCTCCACGCTGCCGCTCCGGAACGGTCACCGGCAGCGTGTTGATCCCGAGAAACCCCTGCCTCGCTCCGCCGCGCTGGACGATCTGCCGTGCGGCTGCCGCCGCGATCGACGCGGGCAGCACCACGGCCGTCCCGCGGATCGCTGCGCCGGTGACCAGTCCCAGCCAGTGTCCACTGCCGTCGATCAGCGCGCCACCGGTGACGGCGCCGTGCGGCGCCATCGCGAGCCGGATGACCCGCTCGATCGAAAACCCGCGACCGGCCTGCAGCGGTCCACCCACGACCGCCACGTTCGTGACGAGCGCCATGACACCGCCGCTCCACGTGCGCCCGACGGCAACCGCCAGCGCCCCTACTCGCGGTTCCGGGCCGGGCTGCGCCGGCGTGACGCCGAGCTCCGGTACGCGGAGGACAGCAAGACCGACGGACGAAGCAGACCCCAGGACCTGCCCATCAATCGCATGACCATCGGGATGCCGGACGACCGCCGCCTCGTCGCCGATCGCGCGAGAGGGAACCATGACGAGGTCCGTATCGAACACGATGCCCGCTGCAGGGCGGCGGTGGCCGTGCACCTGCACGACGAAGCCGGCGGCCGAGTCCACCGCGTCCGCGAGCTGATCCGAAAGTTGAGTAAATGCGTTGCTCATGCCGTAACGATAGCGCGCGAGGGGATCCAGGGGATCGCCCGAATGGCTAGGGACCCCGTTCTGCGGGATGCGGTTCGCCAGAACCACTTGATGAGTTACCCGACACCGCTCGTCGTCGGACTGCTCGTGCGTGCCACGCGGTCTGGGCTGTCACGTGATTTCTCAACGAGCCGCGCGTTGAC